>DASQCX010000495.1:0-1697 GCA_035634455.1 Burkholderiaceae bacterium | reverse complement strand
GGGTGGACGTCGCTGATGCGCCTGATGGGGATCGAGGCGGTCGTCCACGACTACGCGCCGTCCGCGCTGCTCGCCGCGCGCGTGCTCGGCGTGCCGGCGATGATCCTCGGCTCGGGCTTCATGGTGCCTGCGCCCGGGGTGCCCAGCCCGGGCTTCTTTCCGAATGCGCAGCCGCATGCGCTGCGGGAGGCCGAGGATGCCTTCGTCGCCAACGTCAACAAGGCGCTGCGTGGCCTCGGCGTCGCGACCATCGCGTCGTTGCAGGATCTCTACGCGCAGGGCGAGCAGGTGCTGACCACCTTCGAGGAGCTCGACCCGTTCGCGCCGCGCCGGCAGGGGCGCTACGTCGGCCCGATGTACGCGCTGGGCCGCCAGACGCGCGTGGACTGGCAGGGCGGCGGCCAGCGCATCTTCGCGTACCTGCGCCCCGAGGTGCCCAGCTGCGAGGAACTGCTCGCCGCGCTGCAGGCCGGCACGGCGGAGGTGATCTGCGCGATGCCCGGCCTGCCGGAGGCCTGGCCCGCGCGCTTCCCGCGCCTGCGCTTCGTGCCGGGCGCGGTCGACATGGCGACCCTGCTGCCGGCGGCCGACCTCGCGATCACCAACGGCTCGGGCACGATCCCGAACTGCCTGCTCTCCGGCGTGCCGGTCCTGGTGCTGCCGCACTACAACGAGCAGTACCTGGCCGGCCAGCGGTTGCAGGCCTACGGCGCGGGGTGGGTCGTGCCGGGCAAGGCCTCGACGCCGGAATACGCCGGGTTGCTGAATCGCCTGTTGTGGGAGCCGGCGTTCAAGCGGCAGGCGCAGGCGTTCGCGCAGCGCCATGCCGGTCACACGCGCGAGGGCACCGTTCGCACCGTGCTCGGGATGCTGGAAGGGCTGCTGCAGCGCGCGTGAGGCGTCGCCGGGCGGTCGGCGTCCCGGTCGCGGGCGTCACGCGCGCGGCCCGAAGCGCGCCGCCGAGCGCGCCCGTGCCTTGGCCGCCTCGATCTCGCGGTTGTGCGGCGGCGCCGCCGTCACCATCGAGGCGATCAGCGTCCGCGCCGACGCGGCCACCGCCTCGACCGCCCGCTCGAACGCCTCCTCGTTCGCCTTCGACGGCACGCTGAACCCGCTGAGCTTGCGCACGAACTGCAGCGAGGCGTCGCGGATCTCGATCTCGGTGGCCGGGGGATCGAAGTTGAACAGGGTCTTGATGTTGCGGCACATGGCGGGTCGTTGCGAAGGCGAGGCGGGTGCGGACGTTCGGCGGCGCTTGGCCCGGCCGCGGCGACGGGGCGAGCGGACAAACCGCCATCTTGCTAGAATAACGGGTTCGCCGTGGGCTGGTTCCACCGCAAGAAAGACCAATGGAATCAACGACTTACCCCACCACTGAATCCCCGGCAGGCGCCAAGGAGCCGACGATCGCCTTCGTGTCGCTCGGTTGCCCCAAGGCCCTGACCGACTCCGAGCTCATCCTCACGCAGCTGCGCGCCGAGGGCTACGGCACCAGCAAGAGCTACTCGGGCGCCGACCTCGTGGTGGTCAACACCTGCGGCTTCATCGACGATGCGGTCAAGGAGAGCCTGGACGCGATCGGCGAGGCGCTGAACGAGAACGGCAAGGTGATCGTTACCGGCTGCCTGGGCGCCAAGCCGGGCAGGGCGGGCGGCGACAGCCTGATCCGCGAGGTGCATCCGAAAGTGCTGGCCGTC
>DASQCX010000494.1:0-2927 GCA_035634455.1 Burkholderiaceae bacterium | reverse complement strand
GCCCTCCGTGCTGACCGCCGGCGCCCAGTACACGGGTTTCCAGACGCGTCCCAAGCCCACGGCCAGCACCTACGCCGTCGCCGACGCCGGCCACCCGACCACGGGCGACTGCTCGCTGTGCCACAGCAACACCAACTACTTCACCGCGCTCGACAAGCCCGCCAACCACATCCCGACGTCGTCGACGGCCCAGTGCACCGACTGCCACACCTCGACCGACTTCTCGCTGATGCCCACGTTGGCCGCCATCCACGCCAACGCGCCCAGCACCACGAGCAACTGCGCGCAGTGCCATGGCAGCGCGGCGGCGAGCTTCGCGATCCCCGCGGCGAACTTCAGCATCGTCGGGCTGCCGGCCAACCACCTGCCGACAACGGCCTCGTGCGAGACCTGCCACGTGGGCGCCGGCTCCAGCGTCGCGACGCTGCCCGTGGGCAACGGCGCGAAGTTCTCCGGCTCGCTGATGAGCCACAGCGGCATCACGAGCAACTGCGTCGCGTGCCACGGACCGTCCATCACCGGATCGAGCTTCGTGGGCGTCGGCAAGATCGTGGCCATGCCGGCCACCTCGCCGGTGGGCGCGACCTCGCACATCCCGTCGTCGACCACCTGCGAGACCTGCCACCTGGCCACCGTGCCGAGCGCGCCGGTCGCGGCCGCCGCCACCGCCACCGCGCCCGGCACGCTGTTCGCCACGCCGGCGCCGACCACGGCGCAGATCCACACGGGCGTCTCCAGCGGCTGCTCCAGCTGCCACGACACCAGCTTCGTGTGGATGGGCGTGGCCAACTACCCGATCTCGCCCAGCGTCCTCACCGCCGGCGCCCAGTACACCGGCTTCCAGACGCGGCCCAAGGCCACCGGCAGCACGTACGCCGTGGCCGACCCGACGCACCCGACGACCGGCGACTGCTCGCAATGCCACAGCGGCACGACCTACTTCACGGCGCTCGACAAGCCCGCCAACCACATCCCGACGTCGCCGACCGCGACCTGCAACGCGTGCCACACGTCGAGCGACTTCTCGGTGATGCCCACGCTTGCCAACATCCACGCCAACGCGCCCAGCACCACCGGCAACTGCGCGCAATGCCACGGCAGCGCCGCCGCGAGCTTCGCGATCCCCGCGGCGAACTTCGCCATCGTCGGGCTGCCGTCGACCCACATCCCGACGACCGCCTCGTGCGAGACCTGCCACGTCGGCACGGGCTCCAGCATCGCCAGCCTGCCGGTGGGCAACGGCGCGCGCTTCGCCAATTCGCTGATGAGCCACGCCGGCATCACGAACAACTGCGTCGCGTGCCACGGCCCGTCCATCGGCGGCAGCACGTTCGTCGGGGTCAACAAGATCATCGTGATGCCGGCCACCTCGCCGGTCGGCGCGACCTCGCACATCCCCTCGTCGACGACCTGCGAGACCTGCCACCTGGGCACGGTTCCCGCGGGGTCCGTCGCGGCCACCGCCACGCGCTCGACGCCGGGCAGCCTGTTCGCCACGCCCATCCCCACCACGGCGCAGATCCACACCGGCGTCACGAGCGGCTGCTCCAGTTGCCACGACACCAGCTTCGTGTGGATGGGCATGGGCAGCTACCCGATCGCGCCGACGGTGCTCACCGCCAACGCGCAATACACGGGCTTCCAGACGCGGCCCAAGCCCATCGCCAGCACCTTCGCCGTCGCCGACGCGGCCCACCCGACCGCGGGCGACTGCTCGCAATGCCACTCGGGCACCACGGCCTTCACGGGCATCGACAAGCCGGCCAACCACATCCCGACCTCCGCGACGGCGACCTGCAACGCCTGCCACACGTCGAGCGACTTCTCGGTGATGCCCACGCTGGCCAACATCCACGCCAACGCGCCCAGCACCACGAGCAACTGCGCCCAGTGCCATGGCAGCGCGGCGGCGAGCTTCGCGATCCCCGCGGCGAACTTCAGCATCGTCGGCCTGCCGTCCAACCACCTGCCCACGACGGCTTCCTGCGAGACCTGCCACGTCGGCGCGGGCTCCAGCATCGCGGCGCTTCCTGTGGCCAACGGCGCGAAGTTCTCCGGCTCGCTGATGAGCCACAGCGGCATCACGAGCAACTGCGCCGCCTGCCACGGACCTGGCATCACGGGCACGAGCTTCGTGGGCGTCGCGCAGATCGTCGCGATGCCGCCCACGACGCCGATGGGCCCGAACTCGCACATCCCGTCGTCCACGACCTGCGAGACCTGCCACCTGGCCACGACGCCCAGCGGCCCCATCGCGGCCACGGGCACGCGCACCGCGCCGGGCACGCTGTTCGCGACGCCGGCCCCCACGACGGCACAGATCCACACCGGCGTCACGAGCGGCTGCTCGAGCTGCCACGATTCCAGCTTCGTCTGGATGGGCGTGTCGGCCTACCCGATCTCGCCGACGGTGCTCACCGCGGGCGCGCAGTACACCGGCTTCCAGACCCGGCCGCTGCCCGCCGCCGGCACCTACAGCGTCGCCGATACCTCGCACCCGACCGCGGGCGACTGCTCGCAGTGCCACAGCAGCACGACGTTCTTCTCGGCCCAGGACAAGCCTGCCAACCACATCCCGACCGCCGCCGCGGCGCAGTGCAACGCCTGCCACACGACGTCCGACTACTCGGTCATCCCCACGCTGGCCAACATCCACGCCAACGCGCCCAGCACCACGAGCAACTGCGCGCAATGCCACGGCAGCGCGGCGGCGAGCTTCGCGATCCCATCGGCCAACTTCAGCATCGTCGGCCTGCCGTCCAACCACCTGCCGACGACGGCCTCGTGCGAGACCTGCCACGTCGGCACCGGATCCAGCGTCGCCACGCTGCCCGTGGGCAATGGCGCGAAGTTCTCCGGCTCGACGATGAACCACACGGGCATCACCAGCAACTGCGTCGCGTGCCACGGGCCGTCGATCACGGGCA
>DASQCX010000493.1:0-2269 GCA_035634455.1 Burkholderiaceae bacterium | reverse complement strand
TCGGGCCGCGGCACGTTCACGCACCGCCACGCGGTGCTGCACGACCAGAACCGCGAGCGCTGGGATGCCGGCACCTACGTGCCGCTGCAGAACATCGCTGAAGGCCAGGCGCCATTCACCGTGATCGACTCGGTGCTGTCGGAAGAGGCAGTGCTGGGCTTTGAATACGGCTACTCGACCGCCGAGCCAAACACCCTGACCATCTGGGAAGCCCAGTTCGGCGACTTCGTCAACGGCGCGCAGGTCGTGATCGACCAGTTCATCGCTTCCGGCGAAGTCAAGTGGGGCCGCGCCAACGGCCTGGTGATGATGCTGCCGCACGGCTACGAAGGCCAGGGCCCGGAGCACAGCTCCGCGCGCCTGGAGCGCTTCATGCAGCTGGCCGCCGACACCAACATGCAGATCGTGCAGCCCACCACGGCCAGCCAGATCTTCCACCTCCTGCGCCGCCAGATGGTGCGCGCGTTCCGCAAGCCGCTGGTCATCATGACCCCGAAGTCGCTGCTGCGGAACAAGGACGCGACCTCGCCGATGTCGGAGTTCACCAAGGGCGAGTTCCGCACGGTGATCCCCGAGCTCGACGCGAGCGTCGACGCCGCCAAGGTCAAGCGCGTGATCGCCTGCTCGGGCAAGGTCTACTACGACCTGGTCAAGAAGCGCGCCGAGCGCAAGTCCAACGACGTCGCGATCATCCGCGTGGAACAGCTCTACCCGTTCCCGCACAAGGCGTTCCAGGCCGAGATCAAGAAGTACCCGCAGGCCACCGAGATCGTGTGGTGCCAGGACGAGCCGCAGAACCAGGGCGCCTGGTTCTTCGTGCAGCACTACATCCACGAGAACATGCTCGAAGGCCAGAAGCTCGGCTACGCCGGCCGCCCGGCCTCGGCATCGCCGGCCGTCGGCTACGCTCACCTGCACCAGGAGCAGCAGATCGCGCTGCTGGATCAGGCCTTCACCAAGCTCAAGGGCTTCGTCCTGAGCAAGTAAGACATCGCACGCCGGCCCGGCGCCTCGTTCCCGCGGGAACGGGCCCGCCGAGGCCGGGCTCGCGTCCACGTTCACACAAAGAGAATATTCATGGCCATCGTTGAAGTGAAGGTTCCGCAGCTGTCGGAGTCGGTGACTGAAGCAACCCTGCTGCAGTGGAAGAAGAAGGTCGGCGACGCCGTCGCCGTCGACGAGATCCTGATCGAGGTCGAGACCGACAAGGTCGTCCTCGAAGTGCCCGCGCCGTCCGCCGGCGTGCTCACCGAGATCGTGCAGGCCGACGGCGCCACCGTCACGGCCGAACAGCTGATCGCCAAGATCGACACCGCCGCCACGGCCGGCGCGTCCGCGCCCGCCGCCGCGGCTCCCGCGCCGGCTCAGGCCGCCGCTCCGGCGCCTGCGCCGGCCGCCGCTGCTGCTGCCGCCGCCGGCGGCTCCAAGGGCGACGTGGCGATGCCCGCCGCCGCCAAGCTGCTGGCCGACAACAACCTGAAGGCGACCGACGTCGCCGGCACCGGCAAGGACGGCCGCGTCACCAAGGGCGACGTGCTCGGCGCCGTGGCCGCCGGCGCCAAGCCCGCCGCCGCGCCGGTCGCCGCCGCGCCCGCGCCGGCCGCCAAGGCGCCGCTGCCGGCCGTCGCCGCGCCGCCGATCGCGTCGCTGGGCGACCGCCCCGAGCAGCGCGTGCCGATGTCGCGCCTGCGCGCCCGCATCGCCGAGCGACTGCTGCAGTCGCAGGCCACGAACGCGATCCTGACGACGTTCAACGAAGTCAACATGCAGCCGGTCATGGACCTGCGCAAGAAGTACCAGGACAAGTTCGAGAAGGAGCACGGCGTCAAGCTGGGCTTCATGAGCTTCTTCGTGAAGGCCGCGGTGCACGCGCTCAAGAAATACCCGGTGCTCAACGCCTCGGTGGACGGCAATGACGTCGTCTACCACGGCTACTTCGACATCGGTATCGCCGTCGGTTCGCCGCGCGGCCTGGTGGTGCCGATCCTGCGCAATGCCGACCAGATGAGCTTCGCCGACATCGAGAAGAAGATCGCCGAATACGGCGCCAAGGCGCGTGACGGCAAGCTGGGCCTCGAGGAGCTCTCGGGCGGCACGTTCTCGATCTCCAACGGCGGCACGTTCGGCTCGATGCTGTCCACGCCGATCATCAACCCGCCGCAGTCGGCCATCCTCGGCGTGCACGCGACGAAGGATCGCGCCGTCGTCGAGAACGGCCAGATCGTCGTGCGCCCGATGAACTACCTGGCGATGTCGTACGACCACCGCA
>DASQCX010000492.1:0-3989 GCA_035634455.1 Burkholderiaceae bacterium | reverse complement strand
GTGACGCGGCGCCCGAACGAGAAGCCCCACGGGTTGAGCGCGTGGATGAACAGCAGCGCGACGCCGGCCAGCCGCGCCTTGCCGCGCAGCGCCTCGTCCTGCAGCAGCGCCACCTGCGCGCCCGAGCCGCAGAAGCCCTCGACGCCGTGGCAGCCGCTGGAGACGATCAGCAGCGCGTCGGCGTCGTCCGCGCCGACGCGGGCGACGTCCATCGCGAGCGTCTCGAGCTCCAGCCCGCGCAGCGGCTCGGGATGCGACTCCAGCTGCATCCCGACGGCCGCCGCGAGGAACTTCGTGCGCGCCTCGGCGTAGTTGTGGGCGAACGGTTCCGGCGCAGTCCTCATGCTCGTCTCCCAGGCTCAGGGCGGCCGGCCTCGCGCCGGTCGGCTCAGGCGCGTTGCGCGAACCACTTCTCGACGAGCCGGATCCACAGCGTGCCGCCCAGCGGGATCAGGTCGTCGTTGAAGTCGTAGTGCGGGTTGTGCAGCGTGCACGGCCCGAGATTGTGCGCAGCGGATGTGTCAGCCGCGTCGTCGCCGCCGTAGGCCAGCCGATGGCGGCCGTCGCCGTTGCCGATGACGAAGTAGGCACCGGGCTTCTCGAGCAGGAAGTAGCTGAAGTCCTCGGCGGTCATCGAGGGCTCGAAGGCCAGGGTGTTGTCGGCGCCGACGGTGTCGCGCATGACGCCGGCGACGAACTCGGCCTCGGCCGCGTGGTTGACGGTGGGCGGATAGTTGCGGTGGAAGCGGAACTCCACCGTGGCGCCGAACGCGGCGGCGGTGTGCTCGGCGATCTCGCGCATGCGCTGCTCGATCAGATCGAGTACCGGCAGCGTGAAGGTGCGCACGGTGCCCTCGATGTGCGCCGAGTCGGGCACGACGTTGGTGGCCTCGCCGGTGTGGATGGTCGTGACCGAGATGACGCCGGTGTCGGTGGGCTTCTTGTTGCGCGTGATGATGGTCTGGAACGCCTGCACCATCTGGCACGCGATGGGCACCGGGTCGATGCTCAGGTGCGGCAGCGCGGCGTGCGAGCCGCGGCCGCGGATCGTGATGAAGAACTCGTTGCTCGACGCCATGCACGGCCCCGGGCAGACGGCGAGCTGGCCGGCCTTGATGCCGGGCCAGTTGTGCATGCCGAACACGGCGTCCATCGGGAACTCGGCGAACAGGCCGTCCTTGATCATCTCGCGCGCGCCGCCGCCGCCTTCCTCGGCCGGCTGGAACAGCAGGTAGACGATGCCGTCGAAGTCGCGGTGCCTGGCCAGGTGCTGCGCCGCGGCCAGCAGCATCGCGGTGTGTCCGTCGTGGCCGCAGGCGTGCATGCGGCCCGGGTTGCGGCTGGCGTGGGCGAAGGTGTTGGACTCGGCCATGGGCAGCGCGTCCATGTCGGCGCGCAGGCCGATCGCGCCGCCCGCCTTGCCCTTGCGGCCTTCGAGGATGCCGACGACGCTGGTCTTGCCCAGGCCGCGCCGGATCGGGATGCCCCATTCGGTGAGCTTGGCGGCCACCAGGTCGCTGGTGCGCTGCTCCTGGAAGCACAGTTCCGGGTGCGCGTGGATCTCGCGTCGGAGCGCGGTGATGGCGGCCGCGTCGGCCAGCAGGGATTCGATGACGTTCATGGGCGGCGGCAGTGAGGCGTTCCGGAGGATCTTAAGCCCGCCGCGTGCCGGGAAACAGCCCCCGACGGAGTGGCCTTGCGGCCCGCTCGGCAGGGGCGTTGTGCCATGATTTCGGGATGACCGACGCCCTCGCCGAAACCCGCCCCGCCGACGCCCCGCGCACCGTCCAGGCCGCCTGCCCGCACGACTGCCCAGACACCTGCGCGATGCGCGTCACCGTCCAGGGCGACAAGGTCGTCAAGCTGCACGGCGACCCCGACCACCCGACCACCGGCGGCGCGCTGTGCACCAAGGTGTCGCGCTACGCCGAGCGCACCGAGCATGCCGAGCGTGTGCTCAGGCCGCTCAAGCGCGTCGGCCCGAAAGGCCAGGGCGAGTTCGTCGAGGTGTCGTGGGACGAGGCGCTGGACGACATCGCCGCCCGCCTCGCGGCGATCGCCCGCCGCGACCCCGAGGCCGTCCTGCCCTACAGCTACGCCGGCACGATGGGCCAGGTGCAGGGCGAGGGCATGGCCGCGCGCTTCTTCAACAAGCTGGGCGCCTCGCGGCTGGACCGCACGATCTGCTCCAGCGCCGGCGGCGACGCGCTGGCCGCCACCTACGGCGGCAAGGTGGGCATGCACGTCGAGCACTTCGCGGAAAGCCGGCTGATCGTCATCTGGGGCAGCAACTCGATCACGTCGAACCTGCACTTCTGGCCGCTCGCGCTGGCGGCCAAGCGCGCCGGCGCCACGCTGGTCTGCATCGACCCGCGCCGCACCGAGACGGCCGAGAAGTGCCACGTCCACCTCGCGCTGACGCCCGGCAGCGACGGCGCGCTGGTGCTGGCGGTGATGCACGAGCTGATCGTCAACGACTGGCTGGACCACGACTACATCGCGCGCCACGTCGACGGCTGGGAGGGCTTGCGCGAACGCGCGCTGCAGTGGACGCCCGAGCGTGCGGCCGTCGAGTGCGGCCTGACGGTCGAGCAGATCCGCGACTTCGCCCGTCTGTACGGCACGACCAGGCCGGCCGCCATCCGCCTGAACTACGGCATGCAGCGCGTGCGCGGCGGCGGCAACGCGACGCGGCTGGTCGCGCTGCTGCCCTGCCTGACCGGCGCCTGGCGTCAGCGCGCGGGCGGGATGCTGATGTCGGCCTCGGGCTGGCTCAAGGATTTCCGCAACCCGCGCTTCGACCACGCCGAGCTGCTGGCCGGCCGCACGCCGCGCATCGTCAACATGAGCACCATCGGCGACGACCTGCTGCGCGAATCCGGCGAGACGCTGCCCGACGGCCGCCCGTTCGGCCCGAAGGTCGAGGCCATCATCGTCTACAACAGCAACCCGGTGGCGGTGGCGCCGGACTCGCGCCGCGTGACGGCCGGCTTCCGCCGCGAGGACCTGTTCACCGTCGTGCTGGAGCATTTCCTCACCGACACCGCCGACCACGCCGACTACGTGCTGCCCGCCACCACGCAGCTGGAGCACTGGGACATCCACGGCAGCTACGGCCAGACCACCATCGTGATCAACGAGCCGGCGCTGACGCCGCGCGGGCAGTCGCGCTCCAACGCCGCGATCTTTCGCGCGCTGGCGCAGCGCATGGGCTTCACCGAGCCCTGCTTCGCCGACGACGACGAGACGCTGGCGCGCCAGGCCTTCAAGGGGCCGGTGCCGTTCGAGCAGCTGCGCGCGGTCGGCTGGGCGCAACTGCCGCTGCCCGAGGCCCCGTTCGCCGACGGCGGCTTCCCGACGCCCAACGGCAAGGCGCAGTGCGACGCCCCCGGCGTCGGCCTGCCCGACTACGTGCCGCCGTACGAGAGCGTGCGCAGCGCGCCCGAGCTGGCGCGGCGCTTCCCGCTGGCGATGATCTCGCCGCCGGCGCGCAACTTCCTCAACTCCACCTTCGTCAACGTCAAGAGCCTGCGCGCGATCGAGCACGAGCCGATCCTGGAGATCGCCGCCGCCGACGCCGCCGCGCGCGGCATCGCCGACGGCGACACGGTGCGCGTGTTCAACGACCGCGGCGACTACCGCTGCGTCGCGCGCGTGAGCGAGCGCGCCCGCGACGGCGTCGTGCACGGCCTGGGCGTGTGGTGGCGCAAGTACGGCCTGGACGGCAGCAACGTCAACGAGCTGACGCACCAGCGGCTCACGGATCTGGGGCGCGCGCCGTCGTTCTACGACTGCCTGGTCGAGGTCGAGCGCTCGGAAGCGGCCTGACGATGCGCTGGCGGCTGCGGCGGCGGGCGGCGCGCTGGAGCCTCGCGAGCGGGCTGGGCTTCGCCGGCCTCGTGCTGGCGGGGCTGGGCACCTTGTGCGCGACCTCGGGCTGCTCGTCCATCGGTTACCTGAGCCAGTCGGCCGCGGGCCATGTGCGATTG
>DASQCX010000491.1:0-5193 GCA_035634455.1 Burkholderiaceae bacterium | reverse complement strand
CCATGATCGGCCCGAGGTGGTTCTTCAGGAAGTCGCGCTCCTCCTCGGCGCTGTAGATCATCGACTCCCAGCGCTGCGTGGCCATGGGCTCGTTCTGCACCGTGATGCCCCAGATCGGGATGCCCGCCTGCTCGTAGGCGCGGATGAACAGCGTGAAGTAGCGCGCCCAGGCGTTGGCGAACTCCGGCTTGAGCCGGCCGCCCTGCAGCAGGCTGCCGTTGGTCTTCATGAAGGCGGGCGCGCTCCAGGGGCTCGCGAACGTCAGCAGATGGCCGCCGGCCGCGGCGATCGCGCGCCGGAGCAGCGGGATGCGGAAGGCGCGGTCGTGCACGACGGAGAAGCTGGCGAGCGTCGCGTCGCCCTCGGCGACGTAGGTGTAGCTGGCGCTGCTGAAGTCCGAGCTGTGGATCGTCGTGCGCGCCAGCGTGTAGCCGATGCCGTCGACCGGGTCGTAGTAGGCCCGCAGCAGGTGCTCCTGCTCCTCCTGCGAGAGCTTGGCGAACACCTCGGCGCTGGCGTCGGTGATCGCGCCGCCGATGCCCAGCAGCGTCTGGTGGGTCTTGCCCGGATCGACGAACACCGACACGTCCCCCTCCGACGGTTGCGCGCCCGGCGCGAACTTCGCGCTGCTCGCGGCCAGGCGCTGGTCGCCGGCCGCGGCCGTGGTGTGGATCTCCAGCGCGGCGCCATCGGCCGTGGCCTGGGCGAGACCGATCGCGCAGGCGACGGCGGCGGGAAGGACGGGGTTCATGGTGTCTCCGGAGGGCGGCCGTGGTGTCCGATCCGCGGCGGCGGCAGTCCGCGCCAGCGCTCGGGCCACCCATGTTAACGCGATTGTGAAAGCGATTTCATAGGCGCTCGCAAAAGGCATCGCGGAGGCAGCCCGGGCGCGCGTCCCGGCGATCGCCGGTGGTACAAACCGACCACCCTCCACTGCCCGAGCCGACCGCCCATGAAGCCTCTCCGACTCGTCCTGGTCCTGCTGCTGGCGCTCGCCGGCGCCGCCCTGCACGCGCAGGACATCTCGCCGCGCGTGCAGGACGGCGACGCCGACTCCGGCGGCGTCCGCATCCATTTCGTGACGCTGGGCAACCCGAAGGATCCGCCGGTGCTGATGATCCACGGCTTCCCGGACTACTGGTACTCGTGGCGGGCGCTGATGGCCGATCTCGCGCGCGACCACTACACGATCGCGATCGACCAGCGCGGCTACGACCTGTCCGACCACCCCGACGGCGAGCAGAACTACCGGCTCGACGCCCTGGTGGGCGACGTCGCCGCGGTGCTGCGGCAGCTCGGCCTGGCCCGGGCCGCGATCGTCGGCCACGACTGGGGCGGCGTCGTCGCCTGGCAGGTCGCGATCGACCGGCCCGAACTGGTCGAGCGCCTCGTGATCCTGAACCTGCCGCACGTGCGCGGCCTGCGCCGCGAGCTGGCCGCCAACCCGCAGCAGCAAAAGAACAGCAGCTACGCGCGCTTCTTCCAGCAGGACGGCGCCTGGAAGAGGATGAGCGTCGCGCAGCTGGTGGACATCGCGGTTCCCGACAAGTCGGACACCGACACCCGCGACAAGTACACGCAGGCGATGCAGCGCTCCAGCATCGAGGCGATGCTGGCCTACTACCGCCAGAACTATCCGCGCGAGCCCTACACGCCCGACGCGACGCCCGTCACCAAGGTGCGCGCGCCGGTGCTGGTGATCCACGGCCTGGACGATCCGTTCCTGCTGCCCGGCGCGCTCGACGGCACCTGGCAATGGGTGGACAACACGCTGACGGTGGTCACGCTGCCGCACGTCGGCCACTTCGTGCTGCGCGACGCCCCGGACCGGGTCGTGCCGCTGGTCAGGGACTGGCTCGCGCACTGAGGTCGGATTTTTTTCGGGCGGGCGCGTAAGGACCCGCGAGTCCCGGCGACAGACGGAGGTGCCGCACTTCGGCGCGCATCCTCAACAACCGTCAAGGAGTCCCACCATGGACAAGCAAGTCTTCATCCGCACCGCCCTCGCCTCCGTCCTCGCCGTCGGCGCCCTCGCGAGCGCGCACGCGGGCCCGGTCGCCGCCGACCCGTCCAAGGACAAGTGCTACGGCATCGCCAAGGCCGGCGCCAACGACTGCGCCAGCGCCACCGGCTCGCACTCGTGCGCCGGCACCGCCACCAAGGACAACGACAAGGGCGACTGGAAGTACGTCGACAAGGGCACCTGCGAGAAGATGGGCGGCTCGACGATGGCCCCGAAGAAGTAACCTGCGGCCCTGCGCATCCACGAAGGCCGTCATGTCCGCCGTCCCTTCCCCCCTCGCCGGCACCGGCATCGGCCTGCGCCAGCCGCACTACCGCGAGGTCTTCGAGCGGCGGCCGGCGCTGGCCTTCCTCGAGGTCCACAGCGAGAACTTCTTCCTCGACGGCGGCGCCTCGATGCACGCCCTCGAGCGCGCGCGGGCGGCCTACCCGATCAGCCTGCATGGCGTCGGGCTATCGCTGGGCTCGGCCGACCGGCTGGCCGACGAGCATCTCGCCAAGCTGAAGCGCCTGGTCGATCGCGTCGAGCCGGCGCTGGTCTCCGAGCACCTGTGCTGGGGCGCGGTCGGCGGCGTGCACTTCAACGACCTGCTGCCGCTGCCCTACACCGCCCAAGCCCTGCAGTTGCTGGCCGATCGCGTCGACCGCGTGCAGTCCGCGCTGAAGCGGCAGCTGCTGGTCGAGAACCTCTCCGCCTACGTCGAGTGCCGCGACAGCGAGATGACCGAGACGGCCTTCCTCGCCGAGCTCGCGCGCCGCACCGGCTGCGGGCTGCTGCTCGATCTGAACAACCTGTACGTCAACGCCGTCAACTTCGGCTTCGATCCGGTCGGGCGGCTGGGCGAACTCGACGGCGACTCGATCGGGCAGATCCACCTCGCCGGCCACAGCGTGGTCGACGACTGCCTGGTCGACACGCACGGCGCGCGGGTGTGCGATCCGGTGTGGTCGCTGCACGCCGAGGCCTGCCGGCGTTTCGGCGCAAGGCCGACGCTGATCGAATGGGACACCGACCTGCCCGCCCTCGACGTCCTGCTGCAGCAGGCCGCGCAGGCGAGCGCCGTCGCGGATCGCGAGGCGGCCCATGCCTGAGCTGCTGCGCTTCCAGACCGACTTCGGCGCCGCGCTGCGCGATCGCGCGCGCACGCCCGCGGCTGCGCGCTGGCTCGCGGGCGAGGCCGACGCGGCAGCCCGGCGGCTGGCGATCTACCGGGGCAACATGGTGGCGGCGGCCGACAAGGCGCTGTCCGCCGCGTACCCGGTGATCCGCCAGGTGGTCGGCGCGGAGTTCTTCCATGGCCTGGCGCGCGAACACCAGCGCGGCACGCCGTCGACCAGCGGCGACCTCACGGGCTTCGGCGCGACGTTCGACGCCTTCCTCGCGGCGTTCGAGCACACGCAGGCGCTGCCGTACCTGCCCGACCTGGCGCGTCTCGAATGGGCCGCGCATCTCGCGTACGGCGCCGCCGACGCGCCGGACTGGGACGCCGCGACGCTGGCCGCGATCGCGCCCGAGCGGCAGGACGCGATCCGCTTCCAGTGGTCGCCCGGCCTCGCGCTCGTGCGATCGACCTTCCCGATCGTGCGCATCTGGACGATCCACCAGCCCGGCTTCGCCGGCGAGTTCGGCGTCGACTGGACGCGTGCTGAAACGGCGCTGGTGGCGCGCGACGGCTTCGCCGTCACGGTGACCGGCTGCGCGCCCGCCGACGCCGCGTTCATCGAGGCCTCGCTCGCCGGCGCGCCGCTGGGCGACGCCGCGTCCACCGCGCTCGATCGCCACCCCGACTTCGACCTCGGCGCCCTGCTCGGTCGTGCCATCGCGGCACGCCTGGTCTGCGGCGCCACGTCCTGAATCCCTTCATCATGCGACACCTCCTCCGACGCGCCCTCGTCCTCACGGGCCTGGTCGACCGCCTCCAACCGCTGGGACTGCTGGCGCTGCGCCTGTACGTCTCGTCGGTCTTCTTCCGCTCCGGCCTCGTCAAGGTCTCCGACTGGGGCGCCACGCTGGCGCTGTTCCACGACGAGTACAAGGTGCCGCTGCTGCCGCCCGACGTCGCGGCCTGCGTCGGTGCGTTCGGCGAGCTCGCGTTCCCGGTGCTGATCACGCTGGGCCTGGCGGGCCGCTTCGGCGCGGCAGGGCTGTTCGTCGTCAACGCGATGGCGGTGCTGTCGTACCCGCAGCTGTGGGGCTTCGACTGCCCCGCCGCCATCCAGATGCACTTCGTCTGGGGCGGCATCGCGCTGGCGCTGGTGCTGTTCGGGCCGGGCGGGCTGTCGCTGGACGCGCTGATCCTGCGCCGCATGGGCCTGGCGCCGCGCCCCGCGGCGGCCTGACTTCAGCGGCCCGCGAGGCGCGGCGCCGGCTCCGGCGGCGGCGTCCGTCGCCTGCGCGGCTTCTTCAGGAAGTCCGCGAGGAAGGTGCGCAGGGACTTGTCCGGGAAGCGCACCGAGATCTGGTCGCCCTTGACGCGCGCGACGACGCCATCGCCGTAGCGCGGCGCCCGGACGGCCTCCCCGACCTCGAACAAGGCGTGCGACGGCACGGCCGCCTCCAGCAGCCGCGGCAGCGGCGCCGGCTCGGCCAGCAGCTCGGTCGTGCCTGGCGCGAAGCGCATGCAGTTGTCGCACTGGCCACAGCGCGCCTCGCCCTCGGGCAGCGCCTCGCCGAAGCCCTCGAGCAGCGTCTTCCAGCGGCAGAAGCCGGTCTGCGCGAAGAACACCATGCGCTCCAGGGCGTCGTGGTCGCGCTCGGCCTTGCGCGCGTAGTCGCCGGCCAGCGCGCCCAGGTGCTGGGGCGCCGCCTCGCGGCCGGTGCGATGCCAGCCGTGCGCGGCGTCGCAGCGCGCCAGCCCGCCGTCGCGCAGCAGGCTCAGCGTCACCGACAGCCGGTTGCGGGGCATGCCGGGGATGCGCTGCGCGAGTTCGGGCTGCGTCGAGCCCTGCGGCGCGATCTCGAGGGCCTCGATCGCGTGCACCAGGTCCGCGACCAGCGGATAGCGCCGCGCCAGGAAGAACTGCTGCACGTGGCGGTCGCGGCGGTCGAAGATCAGCACGCAGCGCGCCGTCGCGCCGTCGCGCCCGGCGCGGCCGGCCTCCTGGTAGTAGGCCTGCAGGCTGCCGGGCATCTGGAAGTGGATCACGTAGCGGATGTCGGCCTTGTGGATG
>DASQCX010000490.1:0-3009 GCA_035634455.1 Burkholderiaceae bacterium | reverse complement strand
CGCCCGAACTACATCGAGTCCAGCCGCCCCGGCGATCCGACGCAGGGCCAGGACGGCAAGAAGGGCACGTCCATCTTCAACGCGCCCAGCTTCCTGGGCGGCAAGAACCAGATGCCGATGGCCTACAGCCCCGACACGCACCTGTTCTACGTGCCGTCCAACGAATGGGGCATGGAGATCTGGAACGAGCCGGTGGCCTACAAGAAGGGCGCGGCCTACCTGGGCGCGGGCTTCACGATCAAGACGATCAACGACGACTACATCGGCGCGCTGCGCGCGGTCGACCCGAAGACGGGCAAGATCGTCTGGGAAGTCAAGGACGCCGCGCCGCTGTGGGGCGGCGTGCTCACCACCGGCGGCAACCTCGTCTTCTGGGGTACTCCGGAGGGGTATCTGAAGGCGGCCGACGCGAAGACCGGCAAGGTGCTGTGGGAGTTCCAGACGGGCTCGGGCGTCGTCGCGCCGCCGGTCACCTGGCAGCAGGGCGGCGAGCAGTACGTGAGCGTGGTCTCCGGCTGGGGCGGCGCCGTGCCGCTGTGGGGCGGCGAGGTGGCCAAGAAGGTCAACATGCTCGAGCAGGGCGGCATGGTGTGGGTCTTCAAGATCCCCAAGGCCGGCGGCGCCCCCGCCGCGAAGCAGGCCGCCGCGGAGCCCGCCACGAAGGTCGCGGCCGCCCACTGATCCAACGACAGGAAGAAGGCCGCCCCGCGCGCACGCGAGCGTGACGCGCGCGGGGCCGGCCCGCACGGAGACATCCATGACGCACACGACACGACGCATCTTCATCGCCCGCTCGCTGGCCGGCGGTTGCGCCGCGGCCGGCCTGGGCCTGGTTGCCGGCCCGGCCCGCGCGGCGGGCCACGTCGAGGACACCGACGAGACCGCGGTCGCGCTCGGCTACCACCACGACACCAAGCTCACCGACGCGAAGAAGTACCCGAACCACAATGCACAGCAGCGCTGCGCCGACTGCGCGTTCTGGCAGGGCACGCCCACCGACCCCTGGGCCGGCTGCGCCATGTTCGGCCGCAAGCAGGTGGCCGCCGGCGGCTGGTGCAGCGCGTTCGCGAAGAAGCCCGGCTGAAGCCATGCGTGCGCCGCGGCCCCTGCGGCTGCTCGCGCTGCCGCTGGCGCTCGCGCCCCTGCACGCGCGCGCCGACGAGCCGGCGCAGGTCGCCGCGCTGCAGACGGTGACCGTCGTCGGCACCACCGTCCTGCCCGGCGTCGGCACGCCGCTGGACCAGGTGCCCGCCAACGTGCAGACGCTGCGCGGCGACGCGCTCGCCACGCCGCGCGCCGCCACGCTGGCGCAGGCGCTGGACCAGGGCGTCGGCAGCGTCAACGTCAACGACACCGCGGGCAACCCGTACCAGCTCGACGTCAACTTCCGCGGCTTCACCGCCTCGCCCGCGCTCGGCACGCCGCAGGGGCTGTCGGTGTTCGTCGACGGCGTGCGCGTCAACGAGGTCTTCGGCGACACGGTCAACTGGGACCTGATCCCGGCCGGCGCGATCGCCCGGCTGTCGGTGATCCCCGGCTCGAACCCGGTGTTCGGCCTCAACACGCTGGGCGGCGCGCTGAGCGTGACGACGCGCGACGGCTTCGACGAGGGCGGCGGCGAGCTGCGCGCGCACGGCGGCGCCTGGGGCCGCCGTGCCGTCGACGCCGAGGCCGGCGGCCACGACGCGCACCTCGCGTACTTCGTCGCCGCCAACGCGCTGCACGAGGATGGCTGGGGCGCGCACGACCCGAGCCGCGTCGCGCAGGCCTTCGGCAAGCTGGGCTGGCGCGACGGCGCCGATCGCGCCGACGCGAGCCTGTCGCTCGCGAACACGCGGCTCGAAGGCAACCAGACGCTGCCGCGCAGCTGGCTCGGCGACTACCGCCAGGCGTATACGTGGCCGGACTTCCAGACCAACCGCCTGGCCTTCTTCAACGCCAACGCGAGCCACCGCTTCTCGCCGACGCTGCTGCTCGAAGGCAACGCCTTCCACCGCACGCTGCGCACGCACGTGCTGAACAGCAATGTCGACGACGACTTCGACACGAGCCTGCCCGTGGGCCCCGGCAACGAGCCCACCGGCAACGCGATCGACGACGTGCGCCAGTCGCGCGGCGGCGCCTCGCTGCAGCTGACGTCGACGGCCGCCGTCGCGGGCCACGCGAACCACCTGGGCGTCGGCGCGAGCGTGGAAAGCGGCTTCACGCGCTTCACGCAATCGAGCCAGGAGGCCGGCGACTCGCGCGACACGACCTCCGGCGCGCCCGTCACGCTGCAGACCTCTCTGCACGCGCGCGCGTCCGACGCCGGCCTCTACGCGACCGACACCTTCGGCCTGGGCGCGCGCAGCTTCCTTGTGGTCTCGGGCCGCTACAACCTCGCGAAGGTCGACCTCGCCGACCAGCTGGGCACCGCGCTGGACGGCCATCACGCGTTCCGGCGCCTGAACCCGGCGATCGGGCTCACGACCAACCCGACGCCCGAGCTCACGGCCTACGCCACGTACAACGAAGGCATGCGCGTGCCCACGCCGGTGGAGCTGACCTGCGCCGATCCGGCCGCGCCCTGCTCGCTGCCCAACGCGTTCTCGTCGGATCCGGCGCTCAAGCCCGTGATCTCGCGCAACGCCGAGCTCGGCGCGCGCGGCGGCGACACGGCGCTGCAGTGGAGCCTCGCGCTGTTCCACACCGACCTGCGCGACGACATCCAGTTCATCAGCAGCGGCGGCGGCGCGACCGGCGCGGGCTACTTCAGGAACGTCGGCGCCACGCGGCGCCAGGGCGTCGAACTCGGGTTGCAGGCGAGCCTGTCCGCGCTGACGCTGGCCGCGCGCTACAGCCTCGTCGACGCGACCTTCCGCACGCCGCTGGTGCTGAACAGCCCGAACAACTCGACGGCCGCGCCCATCAGCTGCCCCGCCTGCGCGGACATCCGCGTGCGGCCCGGCGATCGCCTGCCCGGCATCGCGCGCCACACGTTCAAGCTGCGCGCCGGCTGGGCGTTCGGCG
>DASQCX010000489.1:0-4893 GCA_035634455.1 Burkholderiaceae bacterium | reverse complement strand
CGATGTAGTCGGTGCCCAGGCGCTTGAGCGAACCCTCGACGGCCGCGCGCAGGTGATGACGCGACGAGCCGACGTCGTTCGGGCCGTCAGCGAAGCGGAACGTGGCCTTGGTCGAGATGATGACCTTGTCGCGCCGGCCGGCGATGGCCTGGCCCAGCACCTGCTCGGCCAGGCCGCGGGAGTAGATGTCGGCGCTGTCGAACATGTTGAGGCCGGACTCCAGGCAGATGTCGACCAGGCGCCGCGCGCCCTCGGCATCGGTCGAGCCCCAGGCCGCGAAGAAGTCGTTGCCGCCGCCGAAGGTGCCGGTGCCCAGGCTGAGCGCGGGCACCAGAAGGCCGGACGAGCCGAGTCGTCGCTGTTCCATGTGATCTCCTTGGAAAGATGGCGAGGATAGGCGGGCGCGCGCGGCCTTGCCGGCCGTCATGCGGAGACCCTGCGCGCAAGCAGGTGGTCGGCGCCGGCACGCCGGCGATTGGCCATTTCCGTGTCCGAATATGGCGTGTTCCGACCGCCGTGCGCCGCGACAATGCGCCGCATCCCTCCACCCGTTTCCGCCCATGACCGCCGCCAGCCTCGTCCGCCTGCTCGCCCTGTCCGCCATCTGGGGCGCGTCATTCCTGTTCATGCGCATGGGGGCCCCGGTATTGGGGCCGACGCTGCTCATCTTCTGCCGCGTGCTGTCGGCCGCGCTGTTCCTGGCGATCGTCGGCGCCGTCCTGCGCAAGCCACTGGACGCGCGCCGGCATGCCCTGCACTACCTCGTGCTGGGCCTGTTCAACTCCGCCCTGCCCTTCCTGCTGTTCGCGTTCGCGGCGCGCACGCTGTCGGCCTCGCTGCTGTCCATCCTCAACGCGACCGCGCCGATCTGGGGCGCCGTCATCGGCGCCGTGTGGACGCGCAGCGCCATCGCGCCGCGAGCGCTGCTGGGCCTGGCGCTGGGCGTGGCGGGCGTCGCGTTGCTGGTCGGCTTCGATCCGGAGAGCCCGCGCCCCGGCGCGCCGCTGGCGATCGCGCTGGGGCTCGCGGCGACGTTCTCGTACGGCGTCGCCACCAACTACGCGAAGTCGGCGAAGAAGGTGGACGCGTTCGCCAACGCGCACGGCAGCATGTGGGCCGCGACGCTGCTGATCGCGCCCGCGGTGCCGTTCGCGCCGGCGACGTCCGCGCCTTCGCCCGCCATCGCGCTGGCCGTGCTCGCGCTGGGCGTGGTCTGCAGCGGCATCGCCTACCTGCTGTACTTCCGCCTGGTGGCCGACGTGGGCGCGGCCTCGGCGCTGACCGTCACCTTCCTGATCCCCGTCTTCGGCGTGCTGTGGGGACACCTGTTCCTGGGCGAGGCGGTCGGCTGGAACACGTGGGTGGGCGCGGCGATCGTGATCGCCGGGACGGCGCTGGTGACGGGATTCAGCGCAGGGGCGCTGTTCAGGCGGACCGCGGCGGCCTGACGCGGGCCGCGGCCGCCGCGCCACAATCGCGCGATCAGCCGACCAGGAGCGCCGCCATGTCCCGTCCGACCGTGATCGTCGAATGCAACGGCCCCGTGGTCACGGTCACGCTGGACCGACCCGAGTGCCGCAACGCTGTCGACGGCCCCACCGCGGCCCGCCTGCGCGAGGCCTTCGAGTCGTTCGAGGCCGACGCGTCGCTGCGCGTGCTGGTGCTCACCGGCGCCGACGGCCAGTTCTGCGCCGGCGCCGACCTCAAGGCGATGGCCGACCCGCAGCGGCGCAACCACGTCGAGGCCAGCGGCGGCGCCGCCGGGCCGATGGGCCCGACGCGCATGGCGTTCACCAAGCCGGTGATCGCCGCGATCGAGGGCCACGCCGTTGCCGGCGGCCTGGAACTGGCGCTGATGTGCGACCTGCGCGTCGCCGCGCGCAGCGCCGTCCTCGGCGTGTTCTGCCGCCGCTGGGGCGTGCCGCTGATCGACGGCGGCACCGTGCGCCTGCCCCGCATCGTCGGCGCGGGGCGCGCCCTCGACATGATCCTGACCGGGCGCGCCGTCGCCGCCGACGAGGCCCTGTCCTTCGGACTGGTCAACCGCGTCGTCGACGACGGCGGCGCGCTGGCGGCGGCCCGCGAGCTCGCGCTCGCCATCGCCGGGTTCCCGCAGGATTGCCTGCGCGCGGATCGGGCCTCGGCGCTGGCGCAGTGGGACCTGCCGCTGGCCGACGCGCTGCGACAGGAAGGCGCCGGCGGCTTCACCGTGCTGGCCGAGGGGCTCGCTGGGGCCGAGCGCTTCGCGGCCGGGGCCGGCCGTCACGGCAAGCCGGCGGCGTGATCGCCCGGGCCGCCAGCCCGGCATCTCGCCGCGGCCTGGCCCGCCCTGTGGCGCCACTCGAGCCAGCCGCGTCGGGCGAGCGTCGCCAACGTCGCGGTCACCGCCAGCATCGCCGCCAGGTGCAGCGCGACGGCCGCGAGCGCCAGCGAGCCCGACGCCGTGATCGCGCGCGCCGCCGGCCCACCCGACACGCACAGCGGCAGCAGCGCCGGCACCAGCATCAGGCCGGCGCCGTGGAGCGTGCCGAGCGCCAGCGACCAGAGCGCCAGCCCGGCCGGCCCCGCGACGCGGTGCACGCGCCCGGTCAGCCGGCCCGACACATGCACCGCCGCCGCGATCGCCGCGCCGCCGCCCGCGATCCAAGGCAAAAGGCCGCGCTCGGCGAACAGTCCCAGCGCGGCCAGCGCGGCGACCAGCGCGACGGCGGCCGCATGTCCCGCCGCGATCGGCGCCAGCGCCCGCCAGGCCTTCGCGCCCGCGCCGGCGCGCACGCCCGCGGCGGCCAGCAGACCCCAGCCGGCGGCGGGATTGAGGCCGTGCAGCGCGCCAGCGCCCGCCACCGCCAGCCAGGGCCAGAGGCCGCTCATGTCGCGCTCCGCGGGCGTCCGTGCGGGCTCAGGCCTGCGACGCGCAGCACGCCGACGTCGCGGCAGGCGCCGGGTCGTAGCGGTCGTGGTGGCGCACCCACTCCATGCCGTAGGCGTCGCGTTCCTCGTCGCGGCCCCTGGGCGCCAGGTCCAGCAGGTGGTAGGTGCCCATCATCACCTCCACGCCGCGGCCGAAGGTCGAGTAGGTGTGGAACACCGCGCCCGCGTCGTCCTTGTAGAAGAAGCTGATGCCCGGCGCCTCCTCCTTCGGGAAGGCGGTCATGTGCCAGTTGTAGTAGACCTCGCCGCCCGTGCGCGTGCCCTCGGGAAAGCTGACGTGGAAGTCGAGGTTGAAGTCGTTGCCGCCGGCCGACGCCCACCGGTACGGCCAGCCCATGCGGCGGCGGAAGCGCTCGATCTCGGCCAGCGGGGCGCGCGAGACCAGCAGCACGGTGACGTCGCGATGCTGCAGGTGGATCTCCGCGCCGAGCAGGTGGTCGGCCATGAACGAGCAGCTCTTGCAGCCCTGCTCCCAGCCCGGCCCGAGCATGAAGTGCTGCACCATCAGCTGGCGCCGGCCGTCGAACAGCTCGGCCAGCGAGCGGCGGCCGTCCGGCGTGTCGAAGACGTAGTCCTTGGCTATGCGCACCCAGGGCAGCGCGCGGCGCTCGCGCGCGACCTGGTCGCCCAGGCGGGTCAGTTCCTTCTCGCGCGCCAGCAGCTGGCGGCGCTGCGCCGTCCAGTCGTCCAGCGAGACGACGGGATGGTCGGCGGTGTTGGCGGAAACGGTGGCGGTGTTCATCGCTTGCTCCTTGGCTGGTCGAGCCGTTGTGGTCAGGGGGTGGTCATGGGCGGCCTGCTCCCTGGGACGCCGCGAGGCGCCCCCATCCCGCCGCCTCGCGCGGCGCGTCGGATCGGGAGGATCGGGCCGGTTGCTGGCGGCGGCGTCAGGCCGGCCGCTTCTCCGGCCGGCGCACGGCGCGCACCTTGCCGCTGCGTCCGCCGCCGCAATAGAACAGGCCGGCGCCATCGGACTCGAGCCCGCTGACGCCGGTGCCGGCGGGCATCTCCAGGCGCTCGAGCACCGTGCCGTCGGCCGGGTCGACGTGGCGCAGCTCGCTCTCGTCGCCTTCCCAGGTGCCGTGCCACAGCTCGCCGTCGACCCAGGTCACGCCCGTGACGAAGCGGTCGGAGGCGATGGTGCGCAGGATGGCGCCGGTGGCCGGGTCGATCTGGTGGATGCGGCGGTCGCGGTGCTGGCCGACCCACAGGCTGCCCTCGGCCCAGGCCAGGCCCGAGTCGCAGCCGCTGCCCGGCGCGGGGATCGAGCCCAGCACGCGGCCGCTGGCGGCGTCGATCTTGGTGATGCGCTTCTCGGCGATCTGCCAGAGGTGCTTGCCGTCGAACGCGGTGCCGGCGTCGCACGGCTGCTCGACGCGGCGGATCGTCGCGCCGCTGGCCGGGTCGAAGGCCAGCAGCGCCGAGCCGGTGGCGGCCCAGACGTGGTGGCCGTCGTGGGTGACGCCGGCCACGTGCTCCACGCCCTCGAACGCGTACTCGCGCACGATCTCGGCGGGGCGGCTGGCGACGCGGGCTTGGCGGGAGGTCATGGGCGGATCCTTAGTGCGCCACCGTGGCGCGTTGGAATGGACTCTACCCAGACGGCAGGGCGGCGGGGAGTAACAAGATCGTCGTGAATCCGGTCAGGGGCGGCGCCAGCCAGCGCCGCGCCCGCGCATGGCCCAGCGCGCGCACGCGGCCGCCCGCCTCCAGCTCGGCCAGCGCCCGCTGCACGGTGCGCTGGCTGGCGCCGAGCGCGAGCGCCAGCGCCGAGGTCGACCAGGGCGCGCCATCCGACAGCAGCGCCAGCAACGCGCCCTGCTCCCCCTCGATCGGCGGCGCCAGCAGCGCGACCGCGCGCTCGCCGCGCGGCCGCAGCGCGAAGCCGCGCGGCGTCGCCTCGACCTGGGCGACGTCGCGCACCAGCGCGCGCAGGCGGCCGATCTCCACGCGCAGCCGCGC
>DASQCX010000488.1:0-2271 GCA_035634455.1 Burkholderiaceae bacterium | reverse complement strand
CCCCGCCGGCCCCCGCGCCCGCGCCGGCCCCCGCGCCGCTGCCGCCCACGTCGGCCGCCCCGGTGCCCGCGCCCGGCACGACGACGACCACCACGACCACGACAACCACGGTGAAGCAAGTGCCGGCGCCGGGGCAGTAAGCTGGAAGTCGACAGACACCGGAGCCGAACATGGGCGCACGCCATCCCCTGCCCTACGCCTGGGCCAAGACGTATTCGGTGCTGATCGAGGACGACGGCCGCGAGCGCGTGCTGCACGTCAGCGACGGCACCTCGCGCCAGGCGCTCGCCGAGGTGCTGCGGCTGCACGCCGTCGACCGCATCGAGCGCGAGGCGCCGGCGGCGCTGCAGACGCGCATCGCGCAGGCCTACTCCGGCGGCCAGGGCAGCGCGGCGTCGGTCGTCGGCGAAGTGGAGAGCGCGGTCGACCTGTCGCGCATGATGCAGGAGCTGCCGGCGGTCGAGGACCTGCTGGAGGCCTCCAACGACGCGCCCATCATCCGCATGCTCAACGCGCTGTTGACCCAGGCGGCCAAGGACGGCGCGAGCGACATCCACATCGAGCCCTACGAGCGCAGCTCCAGCGTGCGCTTCCGCGTCGACGGCACGCTGCGCGAGGTGGTGCAGCCGAACAAGGCGCTGCACGCGGCGCTGATCTCGCGCCTGAAGATCATGGCCGAGCTCGACATCTCCGAGAAGCGCCTGCCGCAGGACGGCCGCATCTCGCTGCGCATCGGCGGCCGCGCGATCGACGTGCGCGTCTCGACGCTGCCGTCCGCGCACGGCGAGCGCGCGGTGCTGCGTCTGCTGGACAAGGGCGAGCAGAAGTTCAGCCTCGAGTCGCTTGGCATGAGCGGCGACGTGCTCGACAAGTTCAATCGCCTCGTGCAGCAGCCGCACGGCATCGTGCTGGTCACGGGCCCGACCGGCTCCGGCAAGACGACCACGCTGTACGCCTCGCTGACGCGCCTGGACACCCGCACCTCCAACGTGCTGACCGTGGAGGACCCGGTCGAATACGAGCTGGCCGGCATCGGCCAGACGCAGGTCAACCCGAAGATCGACCTCACCTTCGCCAAGGCGCTGCGCGCGATCCTGCGCCAGGACCCGGACGTGGTGATGATCGGCGAGATCCGCGACTTCGAGACCGCGCAGATCGCCATCCAGGCCTCGCTGACGGGCCACCTGGTGCTCGCCACCGTCCACACCAACGATGCGCCGTCCACCGTCGCCCGCCTGATCGACATGGGCGTCGAGCCCTTCCTGCTCAGCTCGTCGCTGCTGGGCGTGCTGGCGCAGCGCCTCGTGCGCAAGCTGTGCGAGTACTGCAAGCGCGAGGACGAGCACCACCGCTGGCACCCGGTCGGCTGCGAGCACTGCGCCAACTCGGGCTACAAGGGCCGCACCGGCGTCTACGAGCTGATGGTGGTCGACGAGACGGTGCAGTCGCTGATCCACGGCCGCGCGGCGGAGCAGGAGCTGGTCAAGGCGGCCGTCGCCAACGGCATGCATTCGATGCGCGAGGACGGCGAGCGGCTCGTCGCCGAAGGCATCACGTCGCTGGAAGAAGTGGTTCGCGTGACGCGCGACTAGACAAGCCATGCCCGCATTCAAGTACGAGGCGCTCGACGCCAACGGCAAGTCGTCCAACGGCATCGTCGAGGCCGAGTCGGCCAAGGCCGCGCGCACGCACCTGCGCGGGCTGCAGCTGGTGCCGCTGGGGCTGACGCCGGTGGCGGTGGTCGAGTCGGCCGAGAAGCGCTCGCTGTTCGCGCGCAAGACCTTCTCGTCGTCCGGCCTGGCCGTATGGACGCGCCAGCTGGCCGGCCTCGTGGCCGCGGGCCTGCCGCTGGAGCGCGCGCTGACGGCGCTGGCCGACGAGGCCGAGGAGCAGCGCCAGCGCGACCTGATCGCGCACCTGCGCAGCGAGGTCAACGGCGGCTCGACGTTCGCGCGCGCGCTCGGCAGCGTGCCGCGCGAGTTCGACGAGGTCTACCGCGCCGTCGTCGCCGCGGGCGAGCAGAGCGGCGCGCTGGGCCGCGTGCTGGAGCGCCTGGCCGACGACCTGGAGGAGCGCCAGGCGCTCAAGGGCAAGCTGGTCGGCGCGATGCTGTATCCGGCCATCGTCTCGGTGATCGCGGTCATCATCGTCACCTTCCTCGTCACCTACGTCGTGCCGCAGGTCGCGTCGGTGTTCGCCAACGGCAAGCACGCGCTGCCGTTCCTGACGGTCATGATGCTCGCGATCAGCGGCTTCGCGCGCCAGTGGGGC
>DASQCX010000487.1:0-4049 GCA_035634455.1 Burkholderiaceae bacterium | reverse complement strand
AGGAAATCCATGATTTCGTTGATGTGCTTGCGCATGATGAAGCTGTCCCTTCGGCCCGATGCGGAGTGTCGCGCGGCTGCGCTGAATCCGCACGCATCGTCGCGCATGCATTCATGAATGGCGCTCATGAGCCCTTGCGGATGGGCATGATCCCGCCGGCAATCGCGTCCCTAGCATGGACGCATGAATCACCAAGAAAACTCAACAGCGGCCTCGCCGCGAGCTTGGAGCGCGGTCGGGTCGATGACGCTGTGCGTCGCGTTGCTGATCGCCTCCGAGTTCATGCCGGTCAGCCTCCTGACGCCCATAGCCCGGGACCTGGGTGCCACCGAGGGGCTGGCCGGACAGGCCATCTCCGTCTCGGGCCTGTTCGCGGTGGCCACCAGCCTGCTGATCACGTCCATGGCCGGCCGGATCGATCGCCGGCACCTGTTGCCCGGTCTGACGGCCGCAATGCTCGTCTCGCTGGTGCTGATCGCCGCCGCGCCGAACTTCGGCTTCCTGATGGCGGCGCGCGCACTGCTGGGCGTGACCATCGGCGGCTTCTGGTCGCTGTCCACCGCGACGATCGTGCGCCTGGTGCCGCCGCAAGCCGTCCCGAAGGCGCTGAGCGTCATGTACATGGGCAACGCCGCCGCGACCGCCTTCGCGGCACCGATCGGCAGCTACCTCGGCGGCCTGCTCGGTTGGCGCGGCGTCTTCTGGGCGCTCGCACCGCTGGCTGCCATCGCCATGGCCTGGCAGTGGATCAGCCTGCCGTCGATGCCGTCGGCGGGCGCGCTGCCGGTCGCCCGGGTGCTCGGTCTTCTGCATCGCCCCGTCGTCGCGCGTGCCATGGCGGCCGTGATGCTGACGTTCGGTGGCGCGTTCGCGGCGTTCACCTACTTTCGGCCCTTCCTGGAGAGCCGCGCGCACGCCACACTGCCGCAGTTGTCGCTGCTGCTGCTGGCCCTCGGTTCGGCCGGTTTCATCGGGACGTTCGCGGCGGGCGCGCTGATGACACGGCACCTCCATCGCCTGCTGCGGATGCTCCCCATCGCGCTGGCCGCGGTGACCGCGGCGATGCTGCTCGCACAACACGCCTTGTGCCCCTTGGCGGTCTTGCTGTTTGCCTGGGGCGCCTTGAATGCAGCGATGCCCGTGTCGTGGTTCAACTGGTTGACGCGCGGCGTGCGCGACGAGCCGGAGGCCGGCGGCGGCTTGATGGTCGCAGCCATCCAGCTCGCGATCATGCTGGGGGCCAGCCTGGGCGGCTGGCTGCTCGACCACTTGTCCGTGTCCGCCACGCTGATCGGCGGCGCGCTGCTGATGGCGGCTGGCACGCTGACGGTGGGCAGTGGTCGCGCCCTTCGCGCGGAGCCGGCATGACACGCGGCATTCCGGAGATCGCCTGCGCCTTGCACGCTGCGGCGTCGGCAGGTACCGGTCCGAGATCGCACGCTTGCAGCGCGACCGCTCACGCGGGATCTCTCGCGCGGCCAGCGTTGATCGAACGCATCGAATAGCTCGTCGAGAGCCGCCATTCCAACTTCGCTTCTTCCATACAGGAGTAGAACAATGAGAGCAGCAGTGATGTACAGCGCCGGCGACGTCCGCGTCGTGGATGTTCCGGACGCCACGCTGGTAGAGCCCACCGATGCCGTCGTGCGCGTGACGCGCGCGTGCATCTGCGGAAGCGACCTCTGGCCCTATCGCGACATGGCGCCCGATGCCGCCGGCCAGAGCATGGGCCACGAAGCCATCGGCGTGGTCGAGGCGGTGGGCCGCGAGGTCAGCCGCGTCCGTGTCGGCGACACCGTGATCATGCCGTTCGCCTATTCCGACGGCCGGTGCGATTTCTGCCACGAGGGCCTGCAGACGGCTTGCATCCACGGCGGCTTCTTCGGTTGGGGCGGCTTCAACGGCGCGCAGGCCGAGGCGCTGCGCATCCCCTTCGCGGATGGCACGCTGTATCCTTTCAATCGGTCGACCGATTCGTCGCACTGGGCGTCCTTGCTGAGCCTGTCGGACGTCATGGGCACAGGCCATCACGCAGCGCGTTCCGCGCGCGTACGCGCCGGCCATTCCGTGGCGGTGATCGGTGACGGCGCCGTCGGCCTATGCGGGGTCATCGCGGCCAAGCGGCTGGGGGCCGAGCAGATCATCCTACTCGGTCGCCATCCCGATCGCGTCGCGCTCGGCCGCGACTTCGGTGCCACCGACGTTGTCGGCGAGCGCGGCGACGAAGCCGTCGAGAATATCCGGGCATTGACCCGGGGCCAGGGCGTCCATTCCGTGCTCGAGTGCGTGGGCTCGGACGCCTCCCTGGCGAACGCGGTCGCGATCGCGCGCCCTGGCGGCGCCATTGGCCGCGTGGGCGTACCGCATTACGAGGGCATCCCCGCCGGCCCGACGTTCTTCAAGAACCTCGTCGTCGCCGGTGGCCCCGCGCCGGTGCGCGCCTACATCGACGAGCTGCTGCCCGACGTGCTCGAAGGCCGCATCCAGCCCGGCCGCGTCTTCGACCGCACGATCGGACTCGAGGAGACGCCCGACGGCTACCGGGCGATGGACACGCGCGAGGCCATCAAGGTGATGATCCGCACGACGGCCTCCTGAGCGCCGACCGAGCGGCCCACCCATTCGCAGAGCCAGGAGTCCCCATGACCAAAGTCCCGAAGATCTCGCGGCGCGACCTCATGGTCGCCACCGCTGCGACGGCGTCCGCCTCGACGCTTCTGCCCTCCGAGTCCGATGCGGCGACCGCGAGGAACGCGAAAGAGGATTTGGCCAACGAGGTACCCACAGCCGATGTCGTGCTGGACGTCAACGGACAAGAACATGCACTGCGCCTGGACACCCGCACCACGCTGCTGGACGCGCTGCGCGAGCAGCTGCATCTGACTGGCACGAAGAAGGGCTGCGACCATGGCCAATGCGGCGCCTGCACGGTGCTCGTCGACGGGCGCCGCATCAACGCGTGCCTGAGCCTGGCGGTCATGCATCCCGGCGAGCGGATCACGACGATCGAGGGCCTGGGCACGCCGGATCACCTGCATCCGCTCCAGGCCGCGTTCGTCAAGCATGACGGCTTCCAGTGCGGCTACTGCACGCCAGGACAGATCTGTTCGGCCGTGGGCATGCTCCACGAGCTGCACCGTGGCGTCCCCAGCCATGTCAGCGCGGACATCATCGCCAAGCCGCTGCTGTCGGTCGACGAACTGCGCGAGCGCATGAGCGGCAACGTCTGCCGCTGCGGCGCCTACTCCAACATCGTCGAAGCGATCACCGAAGCCGCGGGGAGCGTCGCATGAAGGCCTTCACGTACCAGCAGGCCCGTACTGCCGCTGAAGCCGCCGCCATCGTCGCCGCGCGGCCGGACGCCCGATTCATCGCCGGCGGCACCAACCTGCTCGATCTCATGAAGCTGCAGATCGAGACGCCAGCGCATCTGGTCGACATCAACAAGCTGGGCCTCGACCGCATCGAGGCCACGCCCGCGGGTGGCCTGAGGATCGGTGCGCTGGTTCGCAACACCGACCTGGCAGCCGACGCGCGCGTGCGCCACGACTACGGCGTGCTCTCACGCGCGCTCCTGGCCGGCGCATCCGGTCAGCTGCGGAACAAGGCGACGACCGCCGGCAATCTCCTGCAGCGCACCCGCTGCCCCTACTTCTACGACACCAACCAGCCCTGCAACAAGCGCCAGCCCGGCTCGGGCTGCGGCGCGATCGGCAGCGTCACGCGCTCGATGGGCGTCATCGGGACGAGCGACGCCTGCATCGCGACGCACCCGAGCGACATGGCCGTGGCCCTGCGGGTGCTGGATGCCGAGGTCGAGACCGTCCGGGGCGACGGACGCACACGTCGCATTCCAATCGCCGACTTCCACCGATTGCCCGACAGGACGCCGCACATCGAGACGGCAGTCGAGCATGGCGAGCTCATCACGGCGGTGACCTTGCCCGCGCCGATCGGCGGCGTCCACAGCTATCGCAAGGTGCGCGACCGCGCGTCCTATGCGTTCGCGCTGGTGTCGGTGGCAGCGGTGGTACAGCTGGACGGGCGCG
>DASQCX010000486.1:0-1936 GCA_035634455.1 Burkholderiaceae bacterium | reverse complement strand
GGACTCATATTTGTGCCAATGTACATCACGCGACCGAACTCAGTAGTGCGGCGGGATGTCGTCGCGCGGATCACGCGTCGCGCCGCCGCCGGTGTCGGGCGCGCGATCCTTGAGCTTGCCGACCTCGCGGATCAGCAGGTCGATCTGCTCCTGCTGGCGCGCCACCAGGTCGTTCAGGTGGTCGACCAGGTCCTCGGTGAAGCTGGCCTTGACCTCGAGGTCGGTCAGGCGCTTGTCGATGGCGGGGGCGGTGCTGTCGTGGTCGGGCATGGCTGCATTGTGGAACAGCAGGCGCGGCGGCGGCGCAACGGCGGCCCGCCGTGTTGCTGTCTCGTCAAGCGTTTGAATCTCCAGGTGATGCTGCTGCATCAGGGTCAACTCATGTCGGCGGACCGTCGTTGAGACGATACGAACCGCACGCCAGTTCGCTTCCGAACCACACACCCAGGAGCAACGACATGAACCGCAATCTTCTCGTGACCGCCCTCATCGCCACGGCCGCCTTCGGCAGCAGCTTCGCCGCGTCGGCGCAGACCAATGCCGCGACCACCACGCAGCGCGACGTCAACCAGGAACAGCGCATCGAGAACGGCCTGCAGAACGGCACGATCACGACGCGCGAGAACGCCGAACTGCAGCGCGACGAGGCGCACGTCGATCGCCTGCAGGCCAAGGACATGAAGAACGGCCCGATGACGGCCGCCGAGAAGGCGCAGCTGAACGCCGCGCAGAACAAGACCAGCCGCGACATCCACCAGGCCACGACCAACGGCATCGACGGCAACCCGCTGTCGGCGTCGTCGCAGCGCGCGCAGGCCGACGTGCAGCGCGACATCAACCAGCAAAAGCGCATCAACGCCGGCGTGCGCGACGGCAGCCTGACCAACCGCCAGACGGCGAGCCTGGAGCGCGGCCAGTCGCACGTCGACGCGCGCGAGGCGCGTGCCGGCGCCGACGGCCACATCGGCGCGGCCGAACAGCGCCGCATCCAGCACGCCGACAACCGCCAGAGCAAGCGCATCTACAAGAAGCGCCACGACGCCGTGACGAAGGGCTGATCGCCGGCCGGGGCGCCTCGGCCGTCCCGCCGCGCGGATCGCACGGACGAAAAAAGGGCCGCAAGATGCGGCCCCTAAAATTTCACCCCGGAACATCACCTCAGGAAGTACTTCGAGCCCCTGGCGTCGTGAGACGTCCGGCGTTCGATCGCATCCGACCCTGCCCTCCAGCGCGTCGGAAAGCGAATGTTCCGGGAACGATTGTTGACGAGGACGGGCGCCGTGCGATCCGGTGTTTTCCCTTTGTGTCCGGCGAAGGCATCCTTTCTCAGGGCGTGGCGAGCCCCTATCATCCGCGGCTCGCCAACCCGCCCCGACCCGCATGCCGACCCTTCTCCGCCGCGAACCGGCCCTGGCGTCTCGATGGTGCTGCCGGCCTTCGTGCCTGCCGCGCACTGGCCGGCGTATTCGCTGTTCACCATCGTCGTGATGGTGGCGCTGTACGACCTGTTCCTGAAGCTGCAGACGGGCCGCCACAGCTACTTCTTCAGCTACTCGTACGCGCAGAAGCCGGCCGGCGCCGAGGACGCCGCGGACGAGCCCGCCGCGGGCGGCCTCGCGCCGCCGATGCTCGGCATCGCGGCAGGCATCGTGCTGATCGGCCTGCTGTCGGAGGTGATGGCCAAGACCCTGGACGCCGGCCTGGCCGGCAGCGGCGCGCCGCCCATACTGGCACCGCTGATCGTGGCGACGATCTCCGCCAGCCCCGAGATCCTGACGGCCCTGCGCGCGGCGCTGGCCAACCGCACGCAGCCGGTGGTCAACATCGCGCTCGGCGCGTCGCTGTCCACCGTGGTGCTGACCGTGCCGGTGATCGAGGCGCTGGCGCTCGCCACGCACCATCCGCTCACGATGGCGCTGACCGCGCCGCAGATGGT
>DASQCX010000485.1:0-4306 GCA_035634455.1 Burkholderiaceae bacterium | reverse complement strand
GACCTTGACCCGGGTCCGGTTGCCGACCACCGCCGGGTCCTTGCCGCCGGCGACCGCCTCCTTGATCGCGCCGATGCGGCGGATGTCGAGGCGGACCGAGGCGTAGAACTTGAGCGCATTGCCGCCGGTGGTGGTCTCGGGGCTGCCGAACATGACACCGATCTTCATCCGGATCTGGTTGATGAAGATCACCATCGTGTTGCTCTTCTTGATGGTGCCGGTCAGCTTGCGCAGCGCCTGGCTCATCAGGCGGGCCTGCAGGCCGGGCAGCGAATCGCCCATCTCGCCTTCGAGTTCGGCCTTGGGCGTCAGCGCCGCCACCGAGTCGATGACGATCAGGTCGACCGAGCCCGAGCGCACCAGGGCGTCGACGATCTCCAGCGCCTGTTCGCCGGTGTCGGGCTGCGAGATCAGCAGGTCCTGCAGGTTGACGCCCAGCTTCTGCGCGTAGTTGATGTCGAGTGCGTGCTCCGCGTCGATGAAGGCGCAGACGCCGCCGACCTTCTGCATCTCGGCCGCCACCTGCAGCGTCAGCGTGGTCTTGCCGGACGATTCCGGGCCGTAGATCTCGACGACGCGGCCGCGCGGCAGGCCGCCGACGCCCAGCGCGATGTCCAGGCCCAGCGAGCCGGTGGAGACGACCTGGATGTCCTCGGCCTGCTCGCCGTCGCCCAGGCGCATGATCGAGCCCTTGCCGAACTGCTTCTCGATCTGGGCCAGCGCGGCCTGCAGGGCCTTCGCCTTCTCGGCGTTCAGGGCCGAGGACTGCGCGGTGGGCGCGGCGGCGGCCGGCGTGGCGGCGGTGGCGGTCTTCGAGGCGTTCTTGGTGGGGGCGTCCATGCGGAATCTCCGTGTTCGGTTTGCGCTGGTGGGATTATGACCAGCAACTGGATATCTGTACAGCTGTCGAGGAAAGATTATTCGCGGGCCGAAGCTCGCTGCGTGAGCCTGCGGCAACAACCCGCGAAAAATCAATCCTGCGCGGTGTGAGCGCGATCCCCGGCCGGCATTCGTCGCGGAAAATGGGCCCCGGCGTCGAATCCAACGAAAACCCGCTGCAAAACGCCAGGAGACAATCGATGCGCATTCTGATCGCCGAAGACGACCAGGTCCTCGCGGACGGCCTGCTGCGCTCGCTGCGCGGCGCGGGCTACGCGGTCGACCAGGTCTCCAGCGGCACCGAGGCCGACGCCGCCCTCGCCTCGCACGAGTTCGACCTGCTGATCCTCGACCTCGGCCTGCCGCGCCTGCACGGCCTGGAGGTGCTGCGCAAGCTGCGCGCGCGCGGCTCGACGCTGCCGGTGCTGATCCTGACCGCGGCCGATTCCGTCGACCAGCGCGTCAAGGGCCTGGACCTGGGCGCCGACGACTTCATGGCCAAGCCGTTCTCGCTGCAGGAGCTCGAGGCCCGCGTGCGCGCGCTCACGCGGCGCGGCCTGGGCACGGCGTCCAGCCTGATCAAGCACGGCCCGCTCACGTTCGACGCCACCGGCCGCGTCGCCTACATCAACGACCAGATGATCGAGCTGTCCGCGCGCGAGATCAGCCTGCTCGAGGTGCTGCTGCAGCGCGCCGGCCGCCTGGTCAGCAAGGACCAGCTCGTCACCCGCCTGTGCGAATGGGGCGAGGAGGTGAGCAACAACGCGATCGAGGTCTACATCCACCGGCTGCGCAAGAAGATCGAGCAGGGGCCGATCCGCATCGCCACGGTGCGCGGGCTGGGCTACTGCCTCGAGAAGATCGCCGGCTGATCACGCCGCCGGCGGGAGGATGCCCGCTCGTCGTGCACGGCGCGCAACACCGCGCGGCGATGTTCGTGCACCCGCCACGAAGCGTACTTTTTCACGATCGGGCCGACGCGGCCGCGCGCCGACACTCCTTTCCATGCCACACCAAAAGGCCTGGAAATGAACGCCGCCGCCCGCAAGCCGCTCGCCGACCACAGCCAGCTGCTGGTCCACTACGCGGCGCAGCTGATGGGGGTGCTCACGCAGCCGCCGCAGTCGCAGGATCCGCTGGCGCTGGGCACGATCGCCGGGCACGCCACGGTGGCGCTGCAGACGCTGCGCGCCGAGATGATCTCCGCACCCGAGCTCGCCGAGCAGAGCGGCACGATCCAGCGCTTCGACGCCGCGCTGTGCGACTGGCGCCGCAGCGTGATCGAGGAAAGCCCGCACGTCACCCGCTACCAGACCGCACTGCTGCAGCAGGCCGCGCAGGTGGTCAACTCCGGGCTGGACGTCGCGGCCTGGCCGACCGGGGCCTCGGCGCGCAGGCGCACCAGCCACGCCGGGCCGGACCGGCGCCGATAGCCCTCACGACATCGCGGCGGTCGCTTATGCTGGCCGTCGACGATGCCCGACCGCCACGAACAGCGCTCCCTCTTCGGCGAGATCCTCGACTGGATGCTCGCCCCGCTGCTTTTGCTGTGGCCGATGAGCGTCGCGCTGACCTGGCTGGTGGCCCAGGGCATCGCCAACCGGCCCTACGACCGCGAGCTGGGCCAGCTCGCGCACAGCGTGGCGCGCGAGATGCGCGCCGACCCCGCCTTCGACCGCGGCCTGGCCGGCCGCCGCGACCTGCGGCTGGACGAGCCCACCGCCGCGCTCCTGCGCAGCGACGACGTCGACCGCATCTGGTTCCAGGTGCGCAACGCGCAGGGCGACCTGGCGGGCGGCGACGCCGAGCTCGCCGCGCCGGGCGACGAGCGCGCCGCCGCCGACGAGGTGCAGTTCCGCGACGACACCGTGCACAACGACCCGGTGCGCGTCGCCTACCTGTGGGTCGGCACGCCGGCGGGCGCCAACAGCGGCGTCGTCGTGCAAGTGGCCGAGACGCTGGACAAGCGCTCGCGCCTGGCCACCGAGATCATCAAGGGCGTGATCCTGCCGCAGTTCGTGATCCTGCCGCTGGCGGTGCTGCTCGTGTGGTTCGCGCTCGCGCGCGGCATCGCGCCGCTGAACGCGCTGCAGCAGCGCATCCGCCGCCGCGAGAGCCAGGACCTGAGCCCGATCGACGATCACGACGTGCCCGAGGAGGTCGCCCCCCTCGTGCGCTCGATCAACGACCTGCTGGCGCGCCTGGATCACACCATGGGCGCGCAGAAGCACTTCCTGGCGGATGCCGCGCACCAGATGAAGACGCCGCTGGCCGGCCTGCGCATGCAGGCGGAGCTGGCGCAGCGCGAGATCGACGCCGGCGGCGACCCGCAGGCGATCAAGCGCTCGCTGCGGCAGATCGCGCGCTCCAGCCAGAGCGCCGCCCACCTGGTCAACCAGCTGCTGGCGATGGCGCGCGCGGAGGACGGCGAGCAGGCGCGCCGCCTGCAGGACGTGCCCATCATCAAGCTGGCGCGCGAGGTGGTGCGCGACTTCGTGCCACGCGCGATGGACAAGCGCATCGACCTCGGCTACGAGGGCCCCGACGCCGACGCCGCGTCGCCGCGCCTCGTCGGCCAGCCCGTGCTGGTGCGCGAGCTGATCCGCAACCTCGTCGACAACGCGTTGCAGTACACCCCCGCCGGCGGCACCGTCACCGTGCGCCTGATGCCCGACCCGTACGGCCACGTGATCGTGCTGCAGGTCGAGGACACCGGCCCCGGCATCCCGGAGGCCGAGCGCGAGAAGGTGTTCCAGCCGTTCTACCGCGCGCTCGGGACCGACGTCGACGGCAGCGGCCTGGGGCTGGCGATCGTCAAGGAGATCGCGGACAAGCATGCGGCCACGGTGACCATCGGCAACGCCGCCAGCGGACACGCGGCCGCCGACCAGGCGCCGGGGGCGATGTTCACGGTGCGCTTCGCGTGCGCGCCGCCGCCTGCGCCGAGCGCGGCGCCGGCCTGAGCTTCTCAGGTCTGGATGGAGCGCCGGTAGCGCGCGATCGACGTCAGGAAGCCCAGCCCCAGTCCCAGCGTCACCATCGCCGTGCCGCCGTAGCTGACGAACGGCAGGGGCACGCCCACGACGGGCAGGATGCCGCTGACCATGCCCATGTTGACGAACGCGTAGGTGAAGAAGCTCAGCGTGATCGAGCCGGCGAGCAGGCGCGTGAAGACGGACGGCGCGTCGGCCGCGATGGCCAGGCCGCGGAAGATCAGCAGCGTGAAGCCGAACAGCAGCAGCAGCGCGCCCAGCATGCCGAACTCCTCGGAGAACGCGGCGAAGATGAAGTCGGTCGTGCGCTCGGGGATGAACTCGAGGTGCGTCTGGGTGCCCTTCATGAAGCCCTTGCCGGTGGTGCCGCCCGAGCCGATGGCGATCTCGCCCTGGATGATGTGGAAGCCCTTGCCCAGCGGGTCCTTGCTCGG
>DASQCX010000484.1:0-1750 GCA_035634455.1 Burkholderiaceae bacterium | reverse complement strand
GCCCACGTAGTCGCTGAACAGGCGCTGCAGCGCGCGCGGGCTCATGTCGAAGCGGCGCGCGAGCGCGTCGACCGAATGCAGCTCGAGGTCGTCGGCGACGCTGTCGACGATGCGTCCGGCCAGCAGCGCGCCCGCGTCGACGGCCGGCAGCCGCTCGCGCAGGAAGGCCGACGCGACCTCGGCGGCTACGTTGTCGTCGTCGTGCCCCAGCACGCCGGCCAGCGCGGCGGCGTCGGCGCCGAACAGCGCCTCGGCGGGAATCGAGCCGTCCGCGATGGTCGACACCGCGCGTCCCAGCGGCGCGCGGAAGGCGCCGGGCCGGAACTTGATGCCGAAGGCCTGCGAGCGGCCCTCGAGCACGCGCGTCCAGCGGCCGGTGTGCACGCCCCAGGCGGCGATCGTGCCGGGCTCGACGACGAGGTGCACGTTCGGATGCGGCAGGGTCTCCTGCACCTGCGGCGGCCGGCCCTCGAGGTTCCAGCGCACCGTCCAGAAATGCTCGATGCGGTCGGCGAGGTCGTCGGGCGCCGCGATGCGGCCGTGCGCGAACTCGCCCGCCGCGAGCCGGCGCAGCACGCCGCGCGGTTCGGGGCTCAGCGGCCGTCGCGTTTTTCCAATCACCGTCATGGGGGCGCTGTTTCAATGGGTGCAGGCCGGATGTCCGGCCGCCGACCCATGATGCCATCATGCGCCTGACCGCTCTCCTCGCCGTCGCCGTGCTCGCGTCCGCCGCGGGCGTCGCGATCGCCGATCCGAACAAGGAACCCGCCATGACTTCCCGCACCGCCACCGGCCCGTTCGACGTCAAGCTCGCGCCGCAGGCCCTCAGCGACGTCGCCGGCGGCAGCGGCCTGGGCCGCATGTCGCTCGACAAGCGCTTCCACGGCGCGCTGGAGGCCGCCAGCACCGGCGAGATGCTGTCGTTCCGCAGCGCGACGCCCGGCTCGGCCGGCTACGTCGCGATGGAGACGGTGCGCGGCACGCTGGACGGCCGCGCCGGCAGCTTCGTGCTGCAGCACAGCTCGACGCTGGTGCGCGGCGAGCCGACGCAGTCCATCAGCGTGGTGCCGGACTCGGGCACCGACGCGCTGGCCGGCCTGGCGGGCCGCATGGTGATCGAGATCGCGCCGGGCGGCGCGCACTCGTACCGCTTCGACTACAGCCTGCCGGACGCGGGGCCCTGAAGCAGGGCGCGGGCCGAGCGCAGCAGGCTGTGCTCGGGGCCGCCGCTCAGCGCGTTGACGCACAGCGTGATCGGCGCCCAGCGGCGGCCGTCCTCCAGCTCGACGACGAGGAAGGCGTCGTCCGGCTTGCCGTCGCGCGGGCCCTGGCCGGGCGCGTCGATCCAGCGGCCGCGCGCGTGGCGCAGCAAGGCCTCGCCGGCGTAGGCGCCCATCGAGTAGAGCGACTTGTCGACCGCCCCCAGCGAGGCGCCGCCGGCATGCCACTCGGCGATCGCGCGGTCGATGTGCACCAGCGATTCGATCGACCCGTCCATCCGGACCTTGTAGACGCGGGCCATGTTGCGCACCGTGTCGTGCGCGCAGGCGGCGACGGTCGAGCGCGTGGGCGCGATGTCCAGCCGCGGGGCGCCGCCGACGGCGGGCCGTTGCGGCGCGACGGCCGGGCTGGCCGGCGCGGCCGGTTCGCCGTGCATCGGCACGAGTTCGAGCTCGAGGCCCTTCGCCAGGGCCGCGGCCGGGGTTGATACGGATGCAGGTACGGGTACCGGCCTCGCGGCGGGCGCGGG
>DASQCX010000483.1:0-1544 GCA_035634455.1 Burkholderiaceae bacterium | reverse complement strand
GAGCTTCCCCTGCAACACGCGCGGCTGCGCCTCGCGCTTGCCCAGCGGCACCAGCGCGACCGTCTCCTCTTTGCCGTCGGTGCGGATCACGCGCGCCGCGGCGAGGGCGTCCGGCTTGAGCGCCCCGGCCTCCTCATTGAGGCGCACCACGAGTTCGGCCTCCTCGCCCTGGCGGTAGAGCGGCTGCGGCGTGCCGAAGCGCAGGTACTCGTTGCCGCTGACGAGCGGCTTGTCGGCGGCGGCCCAGCGGATCGCCTGACCCCAGAAGCGGTGGTGGTACGTGTCGCCGACCTTGTAGCGCCAGCGCCACGTGCTGTCCAGGCCGACGTACAGCACGCGGCCGAACCCGTAATTATGTCGCACGATCAGCGCCCGTTCTTTCTCGCGCTCCTTCGCGGCGTGGCCGGGCGCGTCCGGCTCGACGTAGGCCAGCACGACGGCTCCGGGCTTGGCCCTGCCGACGGCGCCCCAGTAATGGCGCGGCAGCTCCGCCCAGCGGGCCACGCTCTTGCCGCCGTCGGCGTCGAGCTTCATGAACTCCGCGTCCTTGCCGTCGTGCGTCAGCGTCACCGGGAAGCCGTCGGCTGGGGCCACGACCTGCGGCTCCTCGACGGGCAAGAGCTTCCGCAGCGGATCGCCCTCGCCGTCGGGGCCGAGGTCGGGGTAGCCCAGCGGCATCGCGCGCTTGCCGGCGAGGAGCACCAGAGTGCCGCCGCGGTCCGCGACGTACTTCTCCAGCCGCAGGCGCTCGGCCAGCGGCAGCTGCGCCGCCGTCGCGTCGCCGAGGATGACGCAGTCGAAGTCGGCCAGCGCGTCAGGGCCGGCCGGCAGCTGCTGCCGGGGGCTGCCGATCTTCTCCAGCTCCTCCGGCGTCAGGTCCTTGTTGAGGCGCGGCTGGTCGAAGACGACGCCGGTCAGCTTCATGGTGCGGTCGCGCGCCAGGGCGCTGGCGAGGTAGTGGTACTCCCAGCGCGCCTCGCCGTCGATCAGCAGGACCTTGGCCTTGTCGTCGGCGACGTTGACGACGGCGGGCCTGCTGTTGTTGTCGGTGCGCGTCTCCTTCGTGGCCGGGTCGAGCGGCGTCACCTTCGCGGTGAGCGTCTGCGTGCCCGGCTTGTCGAGGCGCACGGTGAAGCGCTCGGCGTACTCCTGGTCCTTGCCGTCGTGGCGCACGACGCGCTCTTCGAGCAGCTTCTTCTCCGGGCCGTCCAGCGACAGCTCGACCTTCAAATTCTGGGCCGGCAGCCCCGTCGCCTTGAAGCGCACCTCGATGGGCGCGTCCACGTCCTTGAAGACGTTGTGCGGCGCCTTGACCGCGGACACGGCGACGTCCGGCGGCGGGCGGCGGGCGCCCAGCGCGACGGGGAAGACGGGGATCTGCCGCTCGCCCAGCTCGATGGCTTTCTTCGCCGGCGGTTCGCCGTAGTTGTGCTGCCCGTCGGTGAGCAGGACGACGCCGAGCATCTTGCGGTCGCCGGAACTCGGCTGCTCCAGCGCCCGCACCAACGGCAGCCGCAGGTCGGTGTACGCCGCGCCGCCCTCGG
>DASQCX010000482.1:0-5168 GCA_035634455.1 Burkholderiaceae bacterium | reverse complement strand
GGTGGTGGTCGTCCTCTACGTGGTGGTGGCCATCGTGGTGGGCACCGTCTCGGCGATGTTCATCGGCTTCGGCGCGCTGTCGTCCTACGGGCACTCCGCCAGCGCGTTCAGCGTCAAGACGCCGGACGGCGAGGTCAACATCGACGGCTCGGCGATCGCGCGGCGCGTGGAGGCGGCGCGCGCGCAGGCCGAGGCGGCGCAGAAGTCGGGCGACCCGGCGTCGGCCGGCGCGGCGCTCGGCGCGATGGTGGGCGCGCTGACGGGCGCCGGCGGCGCGGCGATCCCGCCGGCCGACCTCAAGGCGCTGCTGCCCGACACGCTGGGCGCGCTCAAGCGCGAGTCGTTCGAGACCAGCGGCGGCACCGCGGTCGGCATCGCCAGCTCCGTGGCCAAGGCGACCTACGCCGGCGGCGACAACCAGCGCGCCGAGCTGTCGATCACCGACGTCGGCGGCCTCGGCGGCCTGGCCTCGGTGGCGACCTGGGCCAACGTCACGGTCGACAAGGAGACGCCCGACGGCGTCGAGAAGACCTACAAGGACGGCGATCGCACCGTGCACGAGGAGTACCGCAAGGACGGCAGCCACGCCGAGGTCACGGTGATCCTGAAGAACGGCGTGATCGTCGAGACCCAGGGCGACCACATCGACGGCGCGACGCTGAAGTCCATGGCGAGCGCCGTGAACCTGGACGCGATCGAGGCGATGAAGCGGCCGGCCAAGAGCTGAGGGCGTTCTCGGGCGCCGACTCTAAACGCGCTGCCGGGCAGGCGTAGAGTCCGACTCACCTCAACAGCCACAAGGCATCCATGTCATTCGCTTCCGGCTTCTCGCGGGACGGCAACCCCAACTTCGTGCGCAACGCCGTCCTCGGCGTGATCGCGCTGGTCGTCCTGGCGACGATCTGGCCGATCCGCACCGTGCCCACCGGCTCGCGCGGCGTCGTCACCGTGGGCGGCGCCATCCGGGGACTGCAGAACGAGGGCTTCACGTTCATCCTGCCGTGGCAGAAGCTGGACGTGTTCAGCATCCGTGCGGAGCAGGCCGACATCGAGAACGCCGAGGGTTCCACCTCCGACACCCAGCCGGTCAAGGTGAGCCTGACGGTGCGCTACTCGATCGCGCCCGACCGCGTGACCGAGGTCTACGAGAAGTACAGCCACGACGGCAACCTCTCGAGCTACGTGCAGACGGCCACGCAGGAGGTGTTCAAGGCGGTGACGGCGCGCTACTCCGCGCCCGACCTGATCAGCCAGCGCGCCGCCGTCTCCAGCGACATCACCTCGGCGCTGCGCGCCAAGCTCGCCACCTACGGCGCGCAGGTGATCTCCATCGACATGCGCAACTTCTCCTTCAGCGACAGCTACATGCGCGCGATCAACGACAAGGTCACCCAGGAACAGCTGCGCCTGGCCGCCGAGAACAAGCTCAAGACGGTGGAGGCCGAGCAGAAGCAGAAGGTCGCCGTCGCCGAGGCCGAGGCCAACGCGGTGAAGGCGACCGCCGATGGCGACGCCTACGCCAAGCTCAAGGTCGCCCAGGCCGAGGCGCAGGCGATGCAGGTGCAGAACGAGGCGCTGGCCAAGAACAAGGACGTGCTGGAGCTGCGCCGCATCGAGGTCGAGCTGACCAAGGCGCAGAAGTGGAACGGGCAGCTGCCGCAGTCCATTTATGCCGGCGCCCCGGTGCCGTTCATGAGCGTCGGCAACGCCGCCAAGTAGGGGCAACCGCCGCGGCCGCGGCGCCGCGCCGTGGCATCATCGCGCGGGCGCCGACCAGGCGCCCGCCCGAATGTCCACACGCCGCAACGCCATGAGCGCGCCCCCCCTGCTCGAGATCGACGGCCTCGTCGCGTCGTTCCGGACGCCGCGCGGCCCGGTGCGCGCGGTCGACGGCGTGAGCCTGCGCGTCGAGCGCGGGCAGACGGTGTGCATCGCGGGCGAGTCCGGCTGCGGCAAGAGCGTCACGGCGATGTCGGTGATGGGGCTGCTGCCCGAGGCGGCGCGCGTCGAGGCGGGCGCGATCCGGCTGCGCGGCGCCGACCTGCTGGCGCTGCCGCCCGCCGAGCGGCGCGGGCTGCGCGGCGGCGCGATGGCGATGGTGTTCCAGGAGAGCATGACCGCGCTCAACCCGGTGCTCACGGTCGGCGCGCAGGTCGCCGAGGCGTTCGCCATCCACGCCACTGCGACGCGGCGCGAGGCGCGCGAGCGGGCGATCGCGCTGCTGCGCCAGGTCAGGATCGCCGACCCCGAGCGCTGCGCCGGCGAGTACCCGCACCAGCTCAGCGGCGGCATGAAGCAGCGCGTGATGATCGCGCTGGCGCTGGCCAACCGGCCAGAGCTGCTGATCGCCGACGAGCCGACCACCGCGCTGGACGTCACGATCCAGGCGCAGGTGCTGCAGCTGCTCCGCGAGCAGCAGCGCGAGCGGGGCACGGGCATCGTGTTCGTGACGCACGACCTGGCCGTCGTGGCCGGGATCGCCGACCGCGTGGTCGTGATGGTCGCGGGCCGCGTGGTGGAGGAGGGCAGCGTGTTCGACGTGCTGGAACGGCCGGCGCATCCGTACACGGTCGGCCTGCTGCGGGCGCGGCCGCGGCCGGGGCAGACGCGGCGCGGCGGCGCGCGCCTGGAGGCGATACCCGGTGCCGTACCATCCGCGGATGAGCGCATCGAAGGCTGCCGTTACCAGGCCCGCTGCCCGCGCGCGCAGGCGCGCTGCCGCACGGACGCGCCCGCGCTCGCGCGCGTGACGACCGCGGGCGCGGACGCGGGCAGCGACCATCTCGCGGCCTGCCACTTCCCGGAAGGTGGACTTTCGTGAGCGCGACGCCGCCGCTGCTGCAGGCTACGGGCCTGAGCGTCGGGTTTCCCGTGCGTGGCGGGCTGCTGCGGCGCGAGGTGGCGCGGCTGCCCGCCATCGACCGCGTGGACTTGGCGCTGGACGCCGGCGAGGTGCTGGGCATCGTTGGCGAGTCGGGCTGCGGCAAGACGACGCTGGGCCGCGCGCTGGTGGGGCTCGTCGAGCCCGACGGCGGCACGCTGCGCGTCGAGGGCCGCGACGTCGCGACGCTGTCGCGCGAGGAGCGGCGCGCGCTCACGCGCGACGTGCAGATGGTGTTCCAGGATCCGTTCGCGTCGCTGAACCCGCGCAAGCGGGTGCGCCGGATCCTCGCGCTGCCGTTCGAGGCGCACGGGTTGGCGGCGGACGAGGCACGCCTGCGCGAGCTGGTCGAGCTCGTCGGCCTCGCGCCCGAGCACCTGGATCGCTGGCCGCACGAGCTGTCGGGCGGCCAGCGCCAGCGCGTGGGCATCGCGCGCGCGCTGGCGCTGCGGCCCCGGGTGCTGGTGCTGGACGAGCCGCTGTCGGCGCTCGACATGTCCATCCAGTCGCAGGTGCTCAACCTGCTGGCCGGGCTGCAGGAGCGGCTGGGCCTGGGCTACGTGTTCATCTCGCACGACCTCGCCGTCGTCGAGTGGCTCTGCGACCGCGTCGCCGTGATGTACCTGGGACGCGTCGTCGAATCGGCGCCGGCCGCGGCGCTGTTCGCGTCGCCGCGGCATCCATACACGCAGGCCCTGCTGGCCGCGATACCCGATCCGGTACCGCGGCGCGATCGCGCGAACCGCCCGCTGGAGGGCGACGTGCCCAGCCCGCTGCACCGGCCCGCGGGCTGCGCCTTCCACACCCGCTGTCCGCTGGCGCAACCGCGTTGCCGCGAGAGCGAGCCTGAGCTGCGCCGCGTCGGCGAGACTGGCGCGCATGTCGCCGCGTGCCATCTGCTGTGAATCGAATCCGCCTCCCGATGAAATTCCCACGTCCTCTCGCCTGCGTGCTCGCCGCGGCCTTGGTCGGACTGCCGGCCGCGGCCGTCGAGCCCTCGGTGCTGACCGTGTTGCGCGTCGCGCAGTTCGACTCGCTCGACCCGCCGCGCGAGTTCGACGTCTACAGCGACCAGGTGCTGCGCCAGGTCTACAGCACGCTGCTGACGTACTCGTACCTCGAACGGCCCTACAAGCTCGAACCCGACCTGCTCGAGTCGATGCCGGCGCTGGCCGCCGACAAGGTCACCTACACGTTCCGGCTGCGCCGAGGCGTGCGCTTCGTCGACAACGCCTGCTTTCCCGGCGGCAAGGGCCGCGAGCTGACCAGCGACGACGTGCTGTACTCGCTCAAGCGCTTCGCCGACGCCGACGTCAACAACAAGAGCTTCTTCCTGATGCAGGGCGCGGTCGTCGGGCTCGACGAGTTCCGCGCCGCGACCGCGAAGGCCGGGCCCGGCGTCGATGTCTCGAAGATGGAGGTCGCCGGCCTCCGCAAGGTCGACAGCCACACCTTCACGATCCGGCTGACGCACGAGAACCCGCTGTTCCTGTACGCGCTGACGCTGTCGCCCACCGACATCGTGCCGGTGGAGGCCGTGCGGATGTACGGCGATCGCCTGAGCGTCACGCCGGTCGGCACCGGCCCGTTCATGGCGACGCAGGCCCTGCCTCGCAAGGGCGCGATCCGGCTGGTGCGCAACCCGGGCTACTACCGCACGTATCCGTCGGTGGGCGAGCCAGGCGATTTCGCGAAGGGGCTGCTGAAGGACGCCGGCGCGAAGCTGCCGCTGGTCGACGTGCTGGAGCTGCCGCTGATCGAGGAGCCGCAGCCGGCCGCGCTGAAGTTCCTGCGCGGCGAGCTCGACCGCCGCGAGCTCGACCGCGCCAACTTCACGAAGCTGGTGGCGCGCGCGCCCGACGGCTCGTTCCGACCGGCGGACGGCTATGCTGGCAAGTTCGCGCTGGCCGCCGCGCCGGGCGGCAACGCGATCTACATCAACGTCAACATGCGCGACCCTGTCCTGGGCCGCAACAAGGCGCTGCGCCAGGCCATCGCCGCAGCGATCGATCCGCAGGCCGACGTCGACGTGCTGTTCGACGGCCGCGGCATCGTGATGCAGACCATCGTGCCGGTGGAGCTCGCCGGCAGCGCGCGCGACACCGGCGCGCCGGCGCACCGGCGCGACGTCGCGCTCGCGAAGACGCTGCTGGCGCGGGCCGGCTACCCCGAGGGCAAGGGCCTGCCACCGCTGACGATGCGCTTCCCGACGTCCGACGTGGTCACGCGCAACGAGTTCGACCTGTTCAAGTCGCAGCTCGCGGCCATCGGCGTGCGGCTGGCGGCC
>DASQCX010000481.1:0-2831 GCA_035634455.1 Burkholderiaceae bacterium | reverse complement strand
TGCTGGCCTACGCCGGCCGCCGCTACGACCGCTCGCGCCTGGTGGTCGACAGCTCGCTGCGCATGGGCGACCTGGAGCGCACGGGCGGCTCGAAGGACGAGCACATGAAGGTCATGGTGCACGCGATGACCGCGCTGCGCGCGGCGATCTGAGGCGGCCATGAGCGACGCCCGCATCACCGTCCTCACCGGCGCGGCCGGCGGCCTCGGCGAGGCCTTCGCGCTGCGCCTCGCGAGCCTGGGCCACGAACTGATCCTGACCGACCGCGCGTCGTGCGCCGACCTCGCCCGGCGCATCCAGGCTGCCGGCGGCCGCGCGAGCGACTGGGCGTGCGACCTCTCGGACACCGCGGACGTGCAGCGCTTCGCCGCCGAGGTGCTCGCTCGTCATGGCCGGGTCGACGTCCTGGTCAACAACGCCGCCTTCATGCCGCAGGCGGCGCTGCCGCAACTCACGGCGGCCCTGTTCCGCCAGATCATGATCGTCAACATCGACGCGCCGTTCCTGCTGGCCCAGGCCTTCGCGCCGGGCATGGCGGCGCGCGGCCGCGGCCGCATCGTCAACCTCGCGTCCAGCACGGTGTGGGGCCCTCCGCCGGGCATGACGGCGTACGCGACGAGCAAGATGGGCGTGATCGGCCTCACGCGCGCCCTGGCCGCGGAACTGGGCGGCGCCGGCATCACCGTCAACGCGATCTCGCCGGGCCTCACCCGGCATCCGGGCAGCGAGGCCAACATCCCCGCGCAGGCCTTCGAGGCCGTGCGGGCGCGCCAGTTCATTCCGCGCACCGAGGAGCCTGCCGATCTGGTCGGCGCGCTCGCCTTCCTCGTGTCCGACGACGCGGCGTTCATCACCGGCCAGGTGATCAACGTGGACGGCGGGGGTTTCGGCTTCTGAGCGATACCGATGGACGGCGCCGCCTGGCGCCGTTCAGACCGGCAGCTGCTCCACCGGCGTCATGCGCCGCGCGTGCGCCAGGATCTTCTCGCGCAGCCACTGGCTGCCGGGATCGAGGTCGCGGTAGCGGTGCCACTGCAGCGTCTCGACCAGGCGCGGCGCCTCGAACGCGAGCGGCACCAGCTTGACGGGCCACTGGCGCGCCGACTGCAGAGCCATGCGCGTGTGCAGCGTCGCCACCCGCGCGGTGCCGATCACCAGCTGCGGCAGCAGGCCGAAGCTGTTGGCGGTGACCTCGACGTGCGGCAGCATGCCGTGCTCGCTGATGAACCAGCTCTCGAACTGCGGGCGCCCGTTGATCTCGAGCGTGACGTGGCGCAGCGCCTTGTACTGCGCCAGCGTCACGTCGTCGGCGACCGCCGCGTTGGCGGCGTCGGCGACGACGACGTAGCTGTCCTCGAACAGCACGGCGCTGGCCTGGTTGGGCGTGTTGAAGCGCGCCGGGTTGATGACGAAGTCGACCTCGCCGTTCTCGAGGTCGACGGCGGCCGTGTTGCTCGGTTGGCGGAACTCGACGACGACGCCCGGCGCCTCGTGGTGCACCTCGCGCAGCACGTCCAGCAGCAGCACCTGCGCGAGGTAGTCCGACGCGACGATGGAGAACTGGCGGCGCGAGGTGGCAGGGTCGAACTCGGGGCGGGTCGCCAGCGTCGCGTCCAGCCGGATCATCAGGTCGTTGACCTTGTCGACCAGCGTCTCGGCCAGCGGCGTGAGCTCCATGCGGCGACCGACGGGGATGATCAGCGGGTCGTCGAAGTACTCGCGCAGCCGCGCGAGCATGCCGCTCATCGCCGACTGCGACACGTGCAGCGCCTCGCCGGCGCGCGTGACGTTGCGCTCCGCGAGCAGGGTGCGCAGCGCGGTGAGCAGGTTGAGGTCGAGGCGTTGGTACCGCATGGAAGTGGGGAGTGCCGCCGCGGGCGGGCCGCGTTGCCGACGAGTCAGTGTATGCCCCGGGTGCGCGCCCGGCCCCGCCGCTGCGGGTATTCCCAGACATGGGATTTCCTGATGACCGGCATCGCCAGATTCGATTTCCGCGGCCGGGAGCCCGTCCTTAGCATCCCGTTCACATCATCAGGAAACCGAAAATGTGCTCCGACAAGAATCCGCTGCGCGGCTGGCAAGTCGACCGGTCGCAGATCCGCTTCCGCGGCACCGACCTGCAGCGTCCCGAATGCATCCTGGCCGAGCGCGACGGCACGCTGTGGTCGGCCGACGCCCGCGGCGTGATGCGCCTGAACCCCGACGGCACGCAGGAACTCATTCGCCAGCAGAACGTCGCGGAGCGCTCGCTCGACGCGCAGTCCCTGATCCTGGGCGGCAGCCTGCCCAACGGCATCGCGTTCAACCGCGATGGCGACATCCTGATCGCCAACTTCGGCACCGACGCCATCGAGCTGATGACGCGCAGCGGCGAGTCCAGCACGCTTTACGACCACATCGACGGCCAGCCGCTGGGCAAGACCAACTACGTGCTGACCGACTCCAAGGGCCGCATCTGGTTCACGGTGACCACACGGCTGCAGCCCTGGACGCGCTCCATCAACGAGAAGGCGCCGGACGGCTACGTCGGCCTGATCGACGAGAAGGGCATCCGCATCGTGGCCGACGGCTTCGTCGGCACCAACGAGATCCGGCTCGACGCGAAGGAGGAGTGGCTCTACGTCGTCGAGTCCAACGCGCGCCGCATCTCGCGCCTGCGCGTGGCCGCCGACGGCTCGTGCCGCGACCGCGAGGTGTTCGGCCCGTCCAACCTCGGCGGCATCCCGGACGGCTTCGCGTTCGACGCGTACGGCAACCTGTGGATCACGCTGATCATGGCCGAGAAGCTGGTGGCGCTGACGCCCGAGGGCGAGCTGCTGGTGCTGCTGGAC
>DASQCX010000480.1:0-2036 GCA_035634455.1 Burkholderiaceae bacterium | reverse complement strand
CCGCCGGTGCCGCCCGTCGCCAGGACCACTGGCCTGGAGTCGGAGGGACGCGGCTCGGCCATCACACTGCCTCCCGGAGGCCGGCATGCTCGCGGGTCAGCGACAGCAACATGCCGACGCAGATCGCCATCGCCAGAGCTGACGAGCCGCCGTAGGAGATGAACGGCAGGGTCATGCCCTTGGCCGGGATCAGCTGGATGGTCGAGGCCATGTTGATGGCGGCCTGCAGGCCGAACTGCACGCCGAGACCGGTCGCGGCGAGGGTGATGAACAGGCTGGTTTCCTTCGAGGCGCGCGACAGCGAGCGCAAGGTCACGAAGGCGAACAGCGCCAGGATGATCAGGCAGACGACGAGGCCGAACTCCTCGCCCGCCACCGCCATGACGAAGTCGGTGTGGGCGTCGGGCAGCTGGGCCTTCACCGTGCCCTCGCCCGGGCCGCGGCCGAACAGCGAGCCGTTCATGAAGGCTTCCAGCGCGGTATTGACCTGGTAGTTGTCGCCCGACGACGGATCGAGGAAGCGGTCGAAGCGGCTGCGCACATGGCCGAACACGAAGTAGGCACCGACCAGGCTGGCCGCGCCGCCGACCACGCCGAACGCCGCGACCCACATCGGCAGGCCGACAACGAAGAGCTGGCAGGCCCAGACCGCGGCGACCACGATGCTCATGCCGAGATCGGGCTGCAGCACCAGCAGCGCCAGCACGCCGCCCACCAGAAGGGTCGACAGGAAGTAGCCGGTCAGGCGCCGCTCGGCGCGGCTCTGCGCCAGCAGCCAGGCCGAGATCACCGCCAGGCTGGGCTTGACGAACTCCGAGGGCTGCACGCTGGAGAGGCCCGGCACCGAGATCCAGCGGCGCGCGCCCTTGATCTCGACGCCGATCACGAAGGTGGCGGCGAGCAGCACGACGCTGCCCAGGAAGACCAGGAGCGCCAGCCGCCGGATGTGGCGCGGCGAGGAAACCGAGATCGCCAGCATCAGGCCGAGCGCCATCGGCAGGAACAGGAACTGGCGCTTGGCGAACATGAAGGAGTCGGCGCCGATGCGCTCGGCGGCCGGCGGCGAGGCGGCGAGCGTCAGCAGCACGCCGAACGCCATGATCCCGAGGATGGCGCCGAGCGACCAGCGGTCGACGGTCCACCACCACTGCCCGATCACGCTGCGGTCGTCGCGCGGTACCTGGATCACGCTGCTCTCCCCAAACTCTGCGCACCGGGCAGCGCCCGCGCCATGGCGCGGAACGCATCACCGCGGTGCTCGTAACTCTTCCACTGGTCCCACGAGGCGCAGGCCGGCGACAGCAGCACCACCGATGGGCCCCCGTTCTTCTTGCCGGCTTCGCGCTGCGCCAGGGCATGGGCGGCATCGAGCGCCGACTGCAGATCGCCGCAGCGATCGAACTGGACCTTGCCATCGAGCTGGCGGGCGAACAGATCGGCCGCCTCGCCGATCAGGAAGGCGTGACGGATGCGCTCGAACCACGGCGCGAGCGGCGCCACGCCGCCCTCCTTGGCCTGGCCGCCGAGGATCCAGTAGATGTTGCGGTAGCTCGACAGGGCGCGCGCCGTGGCATCGGCGTTGGTCGCCTTGCTGTCGTTGACGTAGATGACGTTGCCGACCGAGGCGACGCGCTCCTGGCGGTGCGGCAGGCCGGGATAGGATTTCAGCCCGGCCACGATCTGCTCGCGGGTGACGCGCAGCCAGCGGCAGGCCGCCCAGGCGCAGGCGGCGTTCTGGGCGTTGTGGTCACCGGGCAAGGTCGGCACGTCCGAGAAATCGGCCGGGTAGCCGTCGGCGTCGACCAGCATGCCGGCGCGGAAGGAGACGCCGCCCGCGACCGGCCGGTCGAGCACCACCGGCACGCAGCCGATGCGGAAGCGATGGGCGATCTTGCCGTAGACCGAACGCGACGGCTCGTCGTCGATGCCGATGACGGCGCAGTCGCCGGGCTGCTGGCGGTCGAAGATGTGCTGCTTGGCGGCGACATAGCCCGGGACGTCGCCATGCCGGTCGATGTGGTCGGGCGTGATGTTGA
>DASQCX010000479.1:0-4253 GCA_035634455.1 Burkholderiaceae bacterium | reverse complement strand
TGCTGGCGCGGCTCGACCGCGAGGTCTATGCGCAGTTCACCGACCACGTGCAGACCCGGCTCGACGAGGAGACGCCCGAGGAGATGCGCTGGCTGGCCATGCACGCCAAGCTCAGCCCCAACCAGATGGGCGTGCCGCTGCGCGACCGCTACGGCGCGATCGCCACCGACACCGACTGGGCCTCGCACTGGCTGGACGGCCCGATCTCGACGGCGCTGAAGAAGCGCGCCGACGAGATGCCCGTCGAGGCGGTGGCCGCCGAACCCTTCCTGCTGCGGCTCGCGCGCGGCCAGGTCGTGCTGCGGCATTCGGCCTCGCGGCCGAGCGTGAAGGTGCTCGAGAGCTGCATCGCGGTCGCCGCGGCGGTCGACGCCGCCCTGCACCGGACCGCCTGAGCGGCGCGCGGCTTCAGGCGGCGCGCTGCTTGCCCAGCTCGATCTTGGCGATCGCGTTGCGGTGCACCTCGTCGGGTCCGTCGGCGAAGCGCAAGGTACGGGCCACGGTATAGAAGTAGGCCAGCGGCGCGTCCTCCGACATGCCCATCGCGCCGAACGCCTGCATCGCCCAGTCGATGACGCGGCAGGCCATCGCCGGCGCCACCACCTTGATCATCGCGATCTCGGCCTTGGCCGTCTTGTTGCCGGCCACGTCCATCATCCACGCGGCCTTGAGCGTGAGCAGGCGCGCCATGTCGATCTGGCAGCGCGCCTCGGCGATGCGCTCCTGGGTCACCGTCTGCGCCGCGATCGGCTTGCCGAAGGCCACGCGCTTGCCCACGCGCTCGCACATCAGCTCGAGCGCGCGCTCGGCCAGGCCGATCAGGCGCATGCAGTGGTGGATGCGGCCCGGGCCGAGCCGGCCCTGCGCGATCTCGAAGCCGCGGCCTTCGCCCAGCAGCATGTTGGACGCGGGCACGCGCACGCCGTCGAACGCGACCTCCATGTGGCCGTGCGGGGCGTCGTCGTAGCCGAAGACCGTCAGCGGGCGCAGCACCTTCAGGCCGGTCGCATCGGCCGGCACGAGGATCATCGACTGCTGCGAATGCGGCGGCGCCTCGGGGTCGGTCTTGCCCATGAAGATGTAGACGGCGCAGCGCGGGTCGCCGGCGCCCGACGTCCACCACTTGCGGCCGTCGAGCACATACTCGTCGCCGTCGCGCACGATGCGCGACTCGATGTTGGTGGCGTCCGACGAGGCCACCGCCGGCTCGGTCATGGCGAACGCGCTGCGGATGCGGCCGTCCAGCAGCGGCTCCAGCCAGCGCTTCTGGTGCTCGGGCGTGCCGTAGCGCACCAGCACCTCCATGTTGCCGGTGTCGGGCGCCGAGCAGTTGAAGACCTCGCTGGCCCAGGGCGTGCGGCCCATGATCTCGGCCAGTGGCGCGTAGTCCTGGTTCGATAGCCCGGCACCCCGTTCGCTGTCGGGCAGGAACAGGTTCCACAGGCCCTCGGCACGCGCCTTGCGCTTGAGCTCCTCGATCAGCTGCAGCGGGGTCCAGCGCTTGCCGGCCGCGGTGTTGGCCTCGATCTCCGCGTGGTAGCGCGGCTCGGCCGGCACGACGTGGGCGGCCATGAAGGCGCGCAGCTGTTCCTGCAGCGCGAGGCTGCGTGGCGAGTAGGCGAAGTCCATGTCAGGCTTTCTGGGCGAATTGCCACGCGAGTTCGGCGAGCGGTCGCGCGCCCGCGCCCGTCGCGCGCGCCTGCGCGCTCGAGGCGGTGCCGTCGACGACGCGGCGCGCGATGCCCTGCAGGATGGCCGCGAGGCGGAACAGGTTGTAGGCGAGGTAGAAGTTCCAGTCGCGCAGCAGCGCGTCCGGATCGGTGCGGCCCGTGCGCTCGCAGTAGCTGCGCACGTAGTCGCGCTCGGACGGGATGCCGAGCGCGGCATGGTCGAGTCCCGCGATACCCCGGAAGGTACCCGGCGGGATGTGCCAGGCCATGCAGTGGTAGCTGAAGTCGCCCAGCGGGTGGCCCAGCGTCGACAGCTCCCAGTCCAGCACCGCGAGCACGCGCGGCTCGGTCGGGTGGAAGATCAGGTTGTCCATGCGGTAGTCGCCGTGCACGACGGACACCTGCGACTCGTCCATCGCGCTGGCGGGCATGTGCGCGGGCAGCCAGTCGATCAGGCGGTCCATCGCCTCGATCGGCTCGGTGATCGAGGCCTGGTACTGCTTGGTCCAGCGGCCGATCTGGCGCGCGAAGAAGTTGCCGGGCTTGCCGTAGTCGGCCAGGCCCACTTTGGCCACGTCGACGTTGTGCATCGCGGCGATCACGCGGTTCATCTCGTCGTAGATCGCGCCGCGCTCGGCCTGCGTCATGCCGGGCAGTCCCTGGTCCCACAGCACGCGGCCCTCGACGTACTCCATGACGTAGAACGCGCGGCCGATCACCGCCTCGTCCTCGCACAGCAGGAGCATCTTCGCGACGGGCACGTCGGTCTGCGCGAGCGCGTCCATCACGCGGTACTCGCGCTCGATCGCGTGGGCCGACGGCAGCAGCCTGGCCACTGGCCCGGGCTTGGAGCGCATCACGTACGAGCGCGACGGCGTGACCAGCTTGTAGGTCGGGTTGGACTGGCCGCCCTTGAACTGCTCGACGCTCAGCGGGCCTTCGAAACCCGGCAGCCTGGTCTGGAGGAAGGCCTCGAGCGCCGCGATGTCGAAGCGGTGGCTCTCGGCGACCGGCCGCGTGCCGGTGTTCTGTTCGGTCTGGTTCATCGGGCTTGTCTCAGTGCCTCGTTGTCATTCGATCAACGCATCGGCGACGTGCCCGATGCGGCGCTAGCGTTCGGCGGCTTGTACCAGCCTGTCTCGCGAGAGCACGACGATGCGCGTCGGCTCGATGCGCAGCGCGCCTTCGCGCTCGAGCTCCTTGAGCTCCTGGTTGACGCGCTGGCGCGACGCGCCCACCAGCTGCGCCAGGTCTTCCTGCGCCAGCTGCAGGCCGATGCGCACCTCGTCGCCCTGGTGGATGCCGTAGCTCTTGGCCAGCATCAGGATGTTCTTGGCCAGGCGCGCGGACAGCGGCCGCGTGTTCAGGTCCTCGACGAGGTTGAACATGATGCGCAGCCGCCGGCAGTTCAGGCGCAGCAGCGCGTCGTACAGCTCGACGTGCTGCTGCAGCAGCTCCTTGAAGTCGCCCTTGCGCACCGACAGCAGCGTCGTGGCGCCGTGCGCGTCGGCGTCGTGCGTGCGCGGCAGGCCGTCGAACAGCGCGATGTCGCCGAACCAGGTGCCGGGCTCGACGTAGGTCAGCGAGACCTGCTTGCCCGACAGCGACACCGAGCTGATGCGCACGGCGCCGCGCGCCACGCCGCACCAGTCTTCCGCGGGCGAGCCGCGCGTGGCGAGCGGCGCGCCGTCCGGCAACCGACGCACCACGGCGCGCGACAGGATCGCGGCGCGCAGCTCTTCGGAAAGGGAGGAGAACCATGGGCCCGCGTCGATGTTGTTCTGCTCTTCGATTGTAAGAATCGGGTTGTTCATTCCTAGTCCCAGAGGCGACAGCGGCATGCGCGCCGCGCCGGCGCATTGATCTCGCGCCGATTGTCGTCCCAAACAGGGCTCAGGCCGGAATGTCACCCGCGCGCAGGTACTGCGCCAGCAGCTTCTCCATCGTCGTCAGCCGCTCGCGCTCGTGCAGCCATTGCGTCGGCGCGAGGTTGGTGGCGCGCACGACGATGTCGCCGTCGCCGATGTCCAGCACGTTGATGCAGGCCGGCGACTGCTCCAGGCGGCCGAGGAAGCTGCGCGCCCCGGTCAGCGCGCGGCCGAGCAGCGCGCGGTTGATGCCGCCGTGCAGCACCAGCAGCGCGCAGTGCCACGAGGCGTCGGCCAGCAGTTCGTCGAACGCCGGCAGGCAGCGGTCCATCATGGCGCCGACCGTCTCGCCGCCCAGGAACTGCAGCGACTCGACGTCGGCCGCCGCGCTGAACACGCCGGTGAACGCGGCGCGCAGCTGGTCGGGCGCGATGGCGTCGAGACGGCCGGAGCGGATCTCCTCGAGCCGCGGATCGCGCGCGATCGCCGCGTCCTGCCCGGCGGCGGCCAGCACGCGCTGCGCCGTCTCGACGGTGCGCGCCAGCCCGCTCACCACGACGCGGTCGAAGCGCACGCCCGCGGCGGCGAACAGCGCGCCGGCGGCGTCTGCCTGCGCCCGGCCGGCGTCGTTCAGCGGCACCGTGTGCGGCGGCACCGGCGTGCCGTCCGCCTTGAAGTAGTCCACCGAGCCGTGGCGCATCAGGTAGAGGCGGCG
>DASQCX010000478.1:0-3148 GCA_035634455.1 Burkholderiaceae bacterium | reverse complement strand
GCGTTCCCTCATGGTGGAACGCGCAAGCTTAGGCAAGCGGCCGGGATCGGCCAAAGCCGGTGGCGAAAGACCCCATGCCGGAGTCGGCGGGGCGCACGGTCGCGCCGGGATCCTTCAGGCGTGGGCGTCGAGCAGGCTGCCGGCGCCGCCGTAGGTCTCGGGCCTGGCGGCGGCCGCGGCGGCCTGGGCCGCGCTGGCGACCTTGGTGGCCGGGGCGGCGGCGGCCGCGGTGGCGACCGGCGTCGCAGGGCTGGCGGCCGCGGCAACGGTGGACTTGGCCGCAGCCGGCGTCGCGACGGCGGTCGCGGCGGCCTTCGTCGACGCGGCGTGCGCCGTGCGGCTGGACTTGGTCGGCGTCGCCGCGGGGCTGGGGTTGGCTTGGATGCGCATGGCGGGTTCCTGATGGGTCGGGCGCGATGCCGGCCTCGCAGGCATTCACCGCACCTTCATCGTAGGCAGGACCCCGCCGTTCTAAAGCCCGATCAACGGGCCGGAAACCGGCCAGTTCGCGGCCGCGCCCCCGCGCGCGTCACGCGCGCCCGGGCAGCCGGCGCTCACTCGCCCGTCTTGAAGGACGTGAACGTGCGGGTCTGCACGCGCTTGATGTCCTGCGGCAGCGCGTCCGGCACGGTCATGCGCGACAGGTCCTCCGGCTTCAGGAACACGCTCGGGTTGGCCGCCACGTCCTTCTGCACGAACTTCAGCGAGGCCTTGTTCGGGTTGGCGTAGAACACCTTGTTGGTGAGCGACGCGTGCACCTCGGGGCGCAGGATGTAGTTGATGAACAGCAGCGCGTTCTGCGGGTGCGGCGCGTCGGCCGGGATGGCCATCGAGTCGAAGAACAGCGTCGAGCCGCTCTTGGGCACGAACGCCATGATGTCGTTGCCGTTCTTGGCCTGGATGGCGCGGGCGCGGGCGATGTTGATGTCGCCCGAGTAGCCGAGCACGGCGCAGACCGAGCCGGCGACCATGTCGTTGATGTAGCCCGACGACGAGAAGCGCGAGACGTCCGGGCGGATCTTCTTGAGCATCGCGCCGGCCACCGCGTAGTCGGCGGCGTTCTTGCTGTACGCCGGCTTGCCGACGTAGCCGAGCGCGATCGGCAGCACCTCGGACGGCGAGTCGAGGAAGCTGATGCCGCAGCCCTTGAGCTTGTCGGCGTACTTCGGGTCGAAGATCAGCGCCCACGGGTTCTCGGGCATCGGCAAGCCGCCGAGCGCGGCCTTGACCTTGCCGGTGTTGACGCCCACGGTGATGTAGCCCCACAGCCAGTCGACCAGGTACTGGTTGCCCGGGTCGACCTTGGCCATCAGTTGCAGCAGGTTGGGGTCGAGGTTGCCCCAGTTGGTGAGCTTGCTGCGGTCGAGCTTCTGGAACAGGCCGGCCTCGAGCTGCATCTTCGCGAAGTGCGCGCTCGGCACGACGATGTCGTAGCCCGTGTGGCCCGCGACCAGCTTGCCGTGCAGGATCTCGTTGGTGTCGTAGTTGTCGTAGTTGACCTTGATGCCCGTTTCCTTCTCGAAGTTCTTCAACGTGTCGTCGGCGATGTAGTCCGACCAGTTGTAGATGTTGAGCACCTTGGGCTCCGGCGCGGCGGCGCGGGCCGCGGGCGCGAGCAGGACGGCGGCGACGCTGGCCGCGACGGCGAGGAGGCGAGGCAGGCGGGAGGACATGGGTCGGTGGCTCCGGGAAGGGGTGACGCTGCGAAAGGCCGTATTGCACCACGGCCATGAACACTTTGGCTGACGGGAAGGGTCCGGCCGACTACCATCGGCCGCAGCGTTCAACTCCACAACGAGGAAACCCGTCCATGGTTGACTTCCTGACCGCTGCGCGCCGCGCACGCCACCTGTTCCCGGCCTCGTGCCTCGCGGCCGCGCTCGCCGCGGCCGTCCTCGCCCCGGCCGGCGCGGGCGCGCAGCCGGCCGCCGTGTCCACCGGCACGGTCAAGTACGACCTCGACGACGTCATCATCCATCCGGTGCACGCCATGCACGGCATGGTCAGCTCGGAGAGCGCGCTGGCCTCGGACGTCGGCGTCGAGGTGCTGCGCAAGGGCGGCAACGCGGTCGACGCCGCGGTGGCCACGGGCTTCGCGCTGGCGGTGACGATGCCCAACTCGGGCAACATCGGCGGCGGCGGCTTCATGATCCTGCACGACGGCAAGACGGGCAAGGACACGGCGATCGACTTCCGCGAGATGGCCCCGGCCAAGGCCTCGCGCAACATGTACCTCGACGCGAACGGCAACGTCATCCAGGACAAGTCGCTGTTCACGCAGGCCGCCATCGGCGTGCCCGGCACCGTCGCCGGCCTGACCTACGCGCTGGAGCACTACGGCACGATGAAGCGCGCCGACCTGGTCGCCCCGGCGGTGCGCCTGGCCAACAACGGCTTCCCGGTCGGCGAGACGCTGGCCGGCCTGTTCGTGGCCGAGCACGACCACCTGATGGCCTGGGAGGGCACGCGCAAGGTGTTCGCGCCCAAAGGCAAGCTGCCCGTCACCGGCGACCTGCTGCGCAACCCCGACCTCGGCAAGAGCCTGGCGCTGATCGGCCGCGACGGCGCCAAGGCGTTCTACGACGGCCCGATCGGCGCGGCGATCGTCGCCGAGGCCAAGGCGCACGACGGCCTCATCACCGCGGCCGACCTGAAGAGCTACAAGGTCGTCGAGCGCACGCCGGTGCGCGGCAACTACCGCGGCTACGAGATCGTCTCGATGCCGCCGCCCAGCTCCGGCGGCACGCACGTGGTGCAGATCCTCAACATCCTGTCGAACTTCCCGCTGCACGACTGGGGCCCCAACAGCGCCAAGACGATCCACGTCATGGCCGAGGCCGAGAAGCGCGCCTATGCCGACCGCTCGGAATATCTGGGCGACCCCGACTTCGTGAAGGTGCCCGTCAAGGGCCTGACCTCGCCGGCCTACGCCAAGGAGCTGGCGGGCCAGATCGACCTCGAGCACGCCACGCCGTCCGCGCAGATCAAGCCCGGCAAGCCGCAGCCCTACGAAAGCGACCAGACCACGCACTTCGTGGTCGCCGACAGCCACGGCAGCGTCGTCAGCGTCACCTACACGCTCAACACCAACTTCGGCTCGGGCATCGTCGCCTCGGGCACGGGCATCCTGCTGAACAACGAGATGGAC
>DASQCX010000477.1:0-8256 GCA_035634455.1 Burkholderiaceae bacterium | reverse complement strand
TGCTGGCGCGGGATCGCGTTCGCGTGGCTCGCCGCGAGCATCGTGACGGCTTGCGGCGGGGGCGGCGTTGGAGCGAGCGCCGGACGTGACGACACCCTGGAGGCCGCCAACTCGGCGACCGCCCAGACCGTGCTGCACGCGGTGCCCCCGGCGACGTCGACCGCGGCGGCCGACGACCGCAAGAAGATCGCCGACGTTGTCGCGACCAGCCTGCGCGTCCACTACCATCGCCTGAACTCCGACTACACCGGATGGCAGATCCACACCTGGAACGCCGCCCAGAGCCCGGCCTGGAACGGCGGCTGGAACGCCAGCGGCAGCGACGACTTCGGCGTTTACTACGACGTGCCGCTGGCTGCGTCCTCGGGCACCGTCGGCTACCTGTTCCACAACGGCGACACCAAGGACGACAACGGCGCCGACCAGGCCTACACGCTGGTCTCCGGCGCCAACGAGATCTGGCGCGTCGAGGGCGACCTGACGACCTATGCCAGCAACCCGCTGACCGCGCCGGTGCCCGACATCACGACGCTGCGCGTCCACTACATCCGCTTCGCCAGCGACTACGCCAGCTGGGGCCTGCACCTGTGGGGCGGCAGCGGCCTGGACACCTCGCGCATGACCGGCATCGGCTACGGCGACTGGAACAACCCGACGCCGTTCAGCGCGATGCCCAACGAGGCGGCCGGCAACGGCGAGATCGTGTTCGACATCCCGGTGCTGAACCCGACGACGAACGCCGGCGTCAGCTCGATCGAGTTCCTGATCCACGGCATGCCGCCCAACGTCAACGACAAGGACGGCCGCCCGAACAACATCCACGTCGACTTCGGCGGACTGACGATCGCCAACCAGGTCGGCCAGGTCTGGCTGGTCGAGCAGGACGCGACCGTCTACACGAGCAAGCCCGACCTGCGCTCGGTCTCGACGACCGACGCCCGCGCGGTCTGGCTGAACGGCTCGCTGGTGAAGTGGCCGCGCGTCGCCGCCGACGGGCCGGTCAGGCTCTACTGGTCGGCCACGGGGGCGATCGTCGCCGCGAAGGACCAGCCCCTCTCCGGCGCCGACGGCTTCATCACGCTCGACCCGACCACCGCCGCCGTGCCGAGCGCATCCGCGACGCGCTTCAAGTACGTCGGCAACGGCGGGGTGTTCGCCGTCCGCGCGGCCGACGCGCCGCAGCTCAAGAAGCTGCTCACGAACCAGGTGGTGCTGGTGCAGGAGGACGCGGCCGGCGCCGTCCAGAACGCGACGACCGCCCAGCTGGCCGGCGCGCTCGACGACCTGTACGCGCCGGCGTCCGCGACCGCGCCGCTCGGCGCGACCGTCGACCGCGGCCGCACGACCTTCCGCCTGTGGGCACCGACCGCGCGCAGCGTGTCGCTGTACGCCTACCTCGGCGCGACGGCGGGCGCCAAGCTCGCGCTGCCGATGGCCTTCGACGCGGCCACCGGCGTCTGGAGCCTGACGCTGCCCGGCGAGTGGGACGGCGTCTACTACATGTACGGCGTGCAGGTGTTCGTGCGCGGCACGGGCGTCGTGCGCAACATCGTCACCGACCCGTACTCGCTGAGCCTGTCGGCCAACAGCCTGCGCAGCCAGGTGACCGACCTGTCGTCGGGCCGCCTCAAGCCCCCGGCCTGGGACGCGACGCTCCCGCCGCAGACCGTGGCCGGCTCGACCGACATGGCGATCTACGAGCTGCACGTGCGCGACTTCTCGGACAACGATCCGACCGTGCCGGCCGCGCACCGCGGCAAGTTCATGGCCTTCACCGACATGGAGTCCAACGGCATGCGCCACCTGCGCGCGCTGGCCCGCGCCGGCCTGACCGACGTGCACCTGATGCCCAGCTTCGACATCTCGAGCATCCCCGAGATCGGCTGCACGACGCCGAGCCCGGGCGGGGCGCCGGATTCGACCGCGCAGCAGGCCACGGTCGCGGCCACGGCGTCGACCGACTGCTACAACTGGGGCTACGACCCGTTCCACTTCACCGCGCCGGAAGGCAGCTACGCGACCTCGGTGGCCGACGGCTCGACCCGCGTGATCGAGTTCCGTCGCATGGTGCAGTCGCTGAACCAGGCGGGCCTGCGCGTGGGCATGGACGTCGTGTTCAACCACACGAGCGCATCGGGCGAGTACGCGAACTCGGTGCTGGACCAGGTCGTGCCGGGCTACTACCACCGCCTCGACGCGTCGGGCAACGTGCTGCGCGACTCGTGCTGCGACGACACGGCCACCGAGAACATGATGATGGGCCGCCTGATGACCGACTCGGTCGTCACCTGGGCGCGCGACTATCACGTCAGCTCGTTCCGCTTCGACATCATGGGCCTGCAGCCGCGCGACGCGATGGTGTCGCTGCAGGCCAAGGTCGACGCCGCGGTCGGCCACCACGTCGAGCTGATCGGCGAGGGCTGGAACTTCGGCGCGGTGGCCAACGGCGCGCGCTTCGTGCAGGCCGACATGCTGGACATGAACGGCACCGGCATCGGCACCTTCAACCCGGCGATCCGCGACGCGATCCGGGGCGGCGGCTGCTGCGACTCGGGCAACTCGCTGGTCGCCAACCAGGGCTACATCAACGGCCTGTTCTACGACCCGAACGCGCAGGGCGGCGGCCACGGCGCGGGCGACCTGATGTGGCTGGGCGACGTGATCAAGGCCAGCCTGGCGGGCTCGATCCGCAGCTACACGCTGACCACGAGCTGGGACGCGCAGCTGCCGCTGGAGCAGATCAGCTTCGAGGGTCTGCCGGCGGGCTACGTGACGAATCCGTCGGAGGTGGTGAACTACTTCGAGAACCACGACAACCTGACGATCTTCGACGCCAACGTCTACAAGCTGCCGACGGCGACCTCGCGCGAGGATCGCGCCCGCGTGCAGATGCTGGGCGCGGCGATCAACGCGTTCAGCCAGGGGGTGGCGTACTTCCACGCGGGGGTGGACACGCTGCGCAGCAAGTCGCTGGACGGCAACAGCTACGACTCGGGCGACTGGTTCAACCGCCTCGACTGGAGCTACGTCGACAACAACTTCGGCGTCGGCCTGCCGATGGCGGCGTCCAACCAGTCGAACTGGCCGATGCAGCAGCCGTTGCTGGCGAACGCGGGCATCAAGCCGACGCCGGTCGAGATCGCGTGGGCGCGGGACGAGTTCCGCGACCTGCTCAAGATCCGGCGCAGCACGACGCTGCTGCGGATGGCGAGCGCGGACGACATCAAGGCGCGGCTCAAGTTCTACAACACGGGGTCGCAGCAGGTGCCGACGGTGCTTGTCGGCGATCTCGATGGTCGCGGCTATGCGGGCGCGAACTTCCAGGAGCTGGCGTACTTCGTGAATGTCGACAAGGCGGCGCATTCGATTGCCATTCCTGCGTTGGCGGGGAAGGCGTTCGAGCTGCATCCGGTGCAGGCGGCGTTCTCGGCGGCCGACAAGCGCGCGGCGCAGGCGACGGTCGACAACTTGTCCGGAACTTTCAACATTCCTGCGCGGACAGCGGTGGTGTTTGTCGTGAAGCGCTGAGTCCTGTTCTTGCCGAGGTTGCCTGCGGCGCTCTTGCCAAACAAGACCGCGTTGTTTACAGGAATGACCGCAACAACGCGTCGAACTCGGAAGGGGTCTCCAGCACGCTCAGGTGCGACGCATCTGCGATCACCTCGAAGCGCGCACCAGGAACGCGGTCCGCGATCGCCTGCCCCATCGCCGGCGGCGCCCCCGCGTCGCGCGCACCGGAGATCACCAGCGTCGGACAACGGATCTCCCCGAGTCGATCCTGCCAAGCCACCCCTGCGACGGCCGAACAGCTCGAGGCATAACCGGCCGGGTCATTGCGCAGGATCGTCGCGCGGACGGCCTGGGCAGCCGCGGGCGACGCCGCGCGGAAGTCGGCGTGCAGGTAGCGCTCGACCACCATGTCGGCGACCGCGGCCATGCCCTCGGCGTTCACCGCGGCGATGCGCTGCGCCCACGCCGCCTGCGCGGCCTCGGGGTAGAGCGACGTCGTGTTCGCGAGCACCAGCTTCGCGACCAGCTCCGGATGCCGGATCGCCAGCCCCATGCCCACCATCGCGCCCATCGACAGCCCGATCCAGGTGACCGGCCCGCGACCCCATTCGCGGATCAGGCGGGCAGCGTCGTCGACCAGGTCGGCCATGGCATACGGGCCCGGCGGGACGGCGGAGCCGCCATGGCCGCGGTGGTCGTAGCGCAGGACCTCGTGCCCACCGGCGGCAAGGCGTGCGGCGAGCTCGTCCCACATGGAAAGTTCCAGCCCCAGCGCATGGCTCAGCACGACCGGCGCGCCGCGCCCCTGCAACGCGACCTTGAGCTGCGGCGCGCTGAACGTGTGGTGCGTGGCGACGCGCACCCCGGCCGTCAACGGCTCGGGGCCGGGCAGCAGGCCCTGCGCGCGCAACAGGTCGCCGGCGATCTTGAACGCGGTGTTGGCGGCCGGCACGCCGCAGTAGATCGCGCCCTGCATCAGCGTCTCCTGGATCTTCTCCAGCGGGATGCCGGCGCGGATGGCGGCGCCGCAGTGCAGCTCGAACTCCTCCCAGCGCGCCAGCCCCATCGTCATGCCCAGCACCAGCAGGCGGCGCGTGGTGTGGTCGAGGCCGGGGCGGCCCCAGATGTCGTTCCAGGCGTAGCGCGTGATCAGCGACTGGAAGTCGGCGTTGAACGCGTTGGCGTTGCCCAGCGACTTGTCGACCCACGCGTCGCCCAGCACGGCGCGGCGGTTCTTCACGCCGCGGTCGAAATCGTCTTCACGGTCGGCCATGCGAGCTTCCTTGTGGATGCGGGAGATGTCGTTGCCACGGCGGGTCGCGCCGCAGTTCCTCGGCGTGCGTGGCGAGCGCCGCGAGCTGCGGCGCGGCGAGCGCGCTGGCGTGGCGCGCGGGCGCGTCGGCGTCGAACAGCGCGGCGAGTTCGCCCGGGGCGATGCGTTCGTGCAGGCGCGCGTCGCGCGCGAGGGCGGCGAGGGCGACGTCGCGCAGGTGTTTGCCGCTGGCGACGGTCTCTTTCGACAGGCCTTCGACCCAGTGGTGTGCGTCCGACTTGCCGATCTCGCGCGCCACGCGCATGGACAGCGCTTCCGCGAAGACCAGCCCCTGCAGCGCGTCGATGTTGGCGCGCATGCGCTCGGGAAAGACCTGCAGGCCGCCGGCCGCGAACGTGAGCGCGGCCAGCGCGCCGTGCACGGTGGCCAGCAGCGCGCCGAACTCGGCGAGTTCGGCCTGCCAGTTGCCCAGGCCGCGCTCGTGTTCCTGCGGCATCGCGGCGAGCAGGGCGGCCACGTGCTGCGGCGCGCGCACGGCCGCGGCCAGCGCGTTCATCGCGGCCACCGGATTGCGCTTGTGCGGCATCGCCGACGACCCGCCGCGGCCGCCGCCCGACGGCTCGGCCAGCTCGCCGACCTCGCCCTGCGCCATCAGCGAGACGTCCTTGGCGATCTTGCCCAGCGAGCCCGCGAGCACGCCCAGCTCGCAGCCGAGCGCGACGAGCTCGTCGCGCTGCGTGTGCCAGGCCGCGGGCGGCAGGCGCAGGTCGAGCAGGTGCGCCATGCCCGCCGCGACGGCGTCGCCGTGCTCGACTAGCGCCGCGCGCGTGCCGACCGCGCCGCCCAGCTGCAGCTGCAGCGCCGACGCGCCGGCCAGCCGCAGCCGTGCCTGCGCGCGCACCAGCGGCGCGATCCAGCCGGCCAGCTTGAAGCCCAGGCTGATCACCTGCGCCGGCTGCATCAGCGTGCGGCCCAGCAGCGGGACCCCGCCGTTCGCCGCGGCGAGCTTCAGCAGCGCCGCGACCAGCGTCGACAGGTCGCGGTCGATCAGCGCCAGCGCGCGCCGTGCGACGAGCACCTGCGCCGTGTCGAGCACGTCCTGCGTGGTGCCGCCCCAGTGCACGACCAGCGCCGCGTCGGCGTCGACCCTGGCGACCGCGGCGGTGAGCGCCTTGACCAGCGGGATGGCGACGGTGCCGACGCGCCCGCCCTCGACGACGATGGCATCGACGTCGAAGCCGCGCGCGTCGCAGCATGCGGCGATGGCCTCGCCGGCAGCGGCCGGGATCGCGCCCGCGACCGCCTGGGCGCGCGCGAGGGCGGCCTCGAAATCGAGCATGGCCTGCACGAAGGCGCGCTCGTCCAGCACCTGCGTCACCTCGGGCGAGGCGAGGAAGCGATCGAAGATCATCGGTCGATTCTGCCGGCTTCAGACGTCGAAGAACACGGTCTCGGCGTCGCCTTGCAAATGGATGTCGAAGCGGTACACCGTCTTTCCGTTCGACTGCTCGCGCCGTCCGACCAGCGTCTTGCGCCGCACCTCCCACTCGACCAGGTTGAGCACCGGGTCGGCGGCGTTGGCCTGGGCCTCGTCGTCGAAGTACATGCGCGTGTGCAGGCCGATGTTGATGCCGCGCGCCACGATCCACAGGTTCACGTGGGGCGCCATCGGGACGCCGTGGCGGCCGGCGACGCGGCCGGGCTTGATCGTGTCGAACGACCACGCGCCGGTCTCGAAGTCGCTGCAGGCGCGGCCCCAGCCGCGGAAGGCCGGGTCGAGCGCCTTGGCCGCCTGCCGGTCGCCCGGGTGCGCGTAGCGGCCCTGGGCGTTGGCCTGCCACAGCTCGAGCAGCACGTCGCGCAGCGGCGTGCCCGAGCCGTCGAACACGCGGCCCTCGATGGTGATGCGCTCGCCCTGGGTCTCTGACGTGGTCAGCACGTTGCCGAAGTTCCGGTCGAAGATGTCGAAGCCGGCGGCCTCGGGCGCGAGGCCGATGTGGACGTACGGGCCGGCGGTCTGCGAGGCGGTCTCGCGCAGCAGCGGGGTCATCGCGCTTCTCCTTCGTTGGCTTGCAGGACGTTCTCGAACCAGGTGGCGCGCTGGCCGCGCAGCACGATGTCCCAGCGGTAGGCGCGGCTGTCCAGCGGGACGGTGGCGGCCATGTCCAGCTGCGCGATCAGGCCGCGCACCTGCGCCTCGTCCGGGATCGTGCGGATGATGGGGCAGGTGGCGATCAGCGGGTCGCCCTCGAAGTACATCTGCGAGATCAGCCGCTGCGCCCAGCCGCTGCCGGAGATGGCGAAGTGGATGTGCGCCGGGCGCCAGTCGTTGATGCGGTTGCGCCAGGGGTACGGACCGGGCTTGATCGTGCGGAAGACGTAGTGGCCGTGCTCGTCGGTCAGCACGCGGCCGCAGCCGCCGAAGTTCGGGTCGAGCGCGCCCAGGTACTGGTCCTTCTTGTGGCGGTAGCGGCCGCTGGCGTTGGCCTGCCAGACCTCCACCAGCGCGTTGCGCACCGGCCGCCCGAGCTGGTCGCGCACGGTGCCGTGGACGATGACGCGTTCGCCGATGGGCAGCCCCGTCTTGGCGTAGTTGCGGATCAGGTCGCCGTCGAGCGCGCCGAGCTCGTCGGCGCGGAACAGCGGCGCGGTGACCTCGGACAGCGTCTGGCCGATCGAGATCAGCGCGTTGCGCGGGCTGCGCAGGGCGCTCGTCTTGTAGCCGGGCGCGTAGGCCGGCGGGTGCGAGGCGGGGTCGCGCATCAGGTATTCGTCGTCGGGGCGCGCGGGCGGGATGCGCGTCGAGAGTTCGTCGAGCATGGTGTCTCCTCGGGGCTCGTTCAGGCGTGCGAGACGTGGGCGGCGTGCAGCTCGGCGGCCGTGCGGCGCTCCGGCTGCGGCGCCAGGCGCAGCAGCGCGCGCGCTTCCTGCGGCGTGGCGACGCGGCGGCCGTGCTGCTCGCACAGCCCGGCGACCTGCTGCACCAGCGCCGCATTGGAGGGGGCCAGCGTCTCGCGGTCAAGGCGCACGTTGTCCTCGAGGCCGGTGCGGCAGTGGCCACCGAGCTCCAGCGACCACTTCGCGAGCGTGAGCTGGTCGCGGCCGATGCCGGCGCCGGTCCAGGTGGCGTCGGGGGCGAGGCGGCGCAGCGTCTTCACGTAGAACTCGAGCACCTCGCGGTCGACCGGCATCGCGTTCTTGACGCCCATCACGAACTGCACGTGCAGGGGCCCGGCGATGCGGCCGTCGCTGGCCATCGCGGCGGCCTGGAAGATCATCGACAGGTCGAACGCCTCGATCTCGGGCTTGATGCCATGGGCCTTCATCTCGCCGGCGAGCCAGTCGACCAGGTCGGGCGCGTTGTCGTACACGCGGGTGGGGAAGTTAACCGAGCCCGAGGCCAGAGAGGCCATGTCGGGCCGCAGGTGCAGCATGCCGCCGCGCTCGCGGCCGGCGCCCGAGCGGCCGCCGGT
>DASQCX010000476.1:0-13056 GCA_035634455.1 Burkholderiaceae bacterium | reverse complement strand
CTGTTTTTTTTCTGTCACACGGGGCGTCTTCCGGCCGCTGTTCGCCCGATTGGCGCATCGCGGCAGGTTGCATCATCGTGACAGGCCCGCAATCCCGTCCGAACGATGGGCGTGCCTGTCGCGGAGTTGCCCACGCGGCCTCAAATAGGCGTAGTATTGAATCCATGCTGCACCGCAGCAATTGGTGACTGAACGAAAGTGACAAGCTTTTGTTCAGGAATCGAAGAAAATCCGCGACGCGCGGCGAGGGTCGCGTTGCCAGGAAACACCAAGCCGGAAAGGCTCAGAGCGACATGCTTTACCAACTGTACGAAGCGCAGCGCGCCCTGATGGCGCCCTTCGCCGATTTCGCCGCCGCAACGGCCAAGCTCTACAAGCATCCGCTGTCGCCGTTCACGCACGTTCCCGGCGCCCAGCGCCTGTCGGCCGGCTTCGAGCTGATGCACCGGCTGGGCATGGACTACGAGAAGCCCGAGTTCGACATCAAGACCGTGAGCAGCGGCGGCGTCGACGTCGCCGTGCAGGAGCAGATCGCGCTGGCCAAGCCGTTCTGCCGCCTGATCCGCTTCAAGCGCTTCAGCGACGACGCGGCCACCCTCGACCGCATGAAGGCGCAGCCCTCGGTGCTGGTGGTCGCGCCGCTGTCGGGCCACCACTCCACCCTGCTGCGCGACACCGTGCGCAGCCTGCTGCAGGACCACAAGGTCTGGATCACCGACTGGACCGACGCCCGCATGGTGCCGGCCGAGGAAGGCCCGTTCCACCTCGACGACTACATCCGCTACGTGCAGGAGTTCATCCGCCTGACCGGCCCGGACGTGCACGTGATCTCCGTGTGCCAGCCGACCGTGCCCGTGCTGGCCGCGGTCTCGCTGATGGCCAGCGCCGGCGAGCCCACGCCGCTGAGCCTGACGATGATGGGCGGCCCGATCGACGCCCGCAAGTCGCCCACCGCGGTGAACAACCTGGCGATGAACCGCAGCTACGAGTGGTTCGAGAACAACGTGATCCACCGCGTGCCGCCGAACTACCCCGGCGCACGCCGCCAGGTCTACCCGGGCTTCCTGCAGCACACCGGCTTCGTCGCGATGAACCCGGACCGCCACGCGACGGCCCACTACGACTACTTCCTCGACCTGGTGCGCGGCGACGACGACTCCACCGAGGCGCACCGCAAGTTCTACGACGAGTACAACGCCGTGCTGGACCTGCCGGCCGAGTACTACCTGGACACCATCAAGACCGTGTTCCAGGACTTCTCGCTGGTCAAGGGCACCTGGGAGGTCGACGGCCACCTGGTGCGCCCGCAGGACATCCACACGTCCGCGCTGCTGACCATCGAGGGCGAGCTCGACGACATCTCCGGCGCCGGCCAGACCCGTGCCGCGCACGGCCTGTGCACCGGCGTCCCGAAGGAGCGCCAGTTCCACTACGACGTCGAGGGCGCCGGCCACTACGGCATCTTCTCGGGCCGCCGCTGGCGCGACATCGTCTACCCGCACCTGCGCGACTTCATCGCGCGCTTCGAGCAGGAGCGCGTCGGCCGCGCCGCGAAGCCGACCGCCGCCGCGAAGAAGGCACGCGCCACGGCCACCTCCGCCGCGGCGAAGTCGCCTGCCAAGGCGCGCCGGACCGTCAAGATCGCGCCCGCGACGCGGGGATAATCCGGGCGGTGAGCCCCACCGCCCCGCCCTCCAGCCCAGCCGCGACGCCTCCTGCAGGCGTCGCGCCGCTTTCGCTCGCGCAACGCCTCGACGCCCTGCTGCCGCAGACGCAGTGCACGCGCTGCGGCTACCCCGACTGCCGCTCCTATGCCGACGCGCTGGCCGCCGGCCAGGCCAGGCTCAACCAGTGCCCGCCCGGCGGCGCCGAGGGCATCCGCCGGCTCGCGCGCGAGCTCGGCCAGCCCGAGCTGCCGCTGGACCCGGCGTTCGGCGACGAGGCGCCGCGCCGCATCGTCTACATCGAGGAGGCCACCTGCATCGGCTGCACGCTGTGCATCCAGGCCTGCCCGGTCGACGCGATCATCGGCGCGCCCAAGCGCATGCACGCAGTGATCGAGGCGGACTGCACCGGCTGCGAACTGTGCCTGCCGGTGTGCCCGATGGACTGCATCGCGCTCGAGGAAGCCAGCGCCGGCGCCACCGGCTGGGACGCCTGGTCGCCCGCGCAGGCCGACACGGCGCGCGAACGCCATGCGCGCAGGCAGGCGCGCCTCGCGCGTGACGCGCGCGAGCACGACGCGCGCCTGAGCGCGCAGGCCGTGGCGCCCGCGCCGGCCGCCGCGGCCGAGGCGGCGCCGGAGGACCCCAAGCGCGCCGCCGTCGCCGCCGCGCTCGCCCGCGCCCGGCTGCGCGCGAAGGCGCGGGCGCAATGACCCAGCCCGTGCAATCGGACGCGTCGACCTTCGACGACGTCGTCCTGCCCTCGCAGACCGTCGTGCCGCTGACGCGGGCGCGCTCGAACCTGCTGCTGCTGCTCGTCGCGCTGATCTGGGCCTCGGCCTTCGTCGCGCAGGCGATCGCGGCGCGCCACCTCGGCTCGCTGACCTTCACCGGCCTGCGCTTCGCGCTCGGCGCCGCGGTCGTCGCGCCGTTCGCGTGGCGCGAGTGGCGGATGCTGCGCGCGCGCGATCGCCAGCCGCGGCCGCGCGACCTCGCGCACATCGCGGGGCTGGGCACGCTGCTGTTCCTCGGCGCGGCGATGCAGCAGATCGGCATGCTCACCACCACCGTGACCAACACCGGCTTCCTGACCGCGCTGTACATCCCGCTGGTGCCGCTGCTGGGCTGGCTCGTGTCGCGCCACCTCCCGCACTGGACGACCTGGCTCGCCGCGGCCGGCTGCGTCGTCGGCTCGTGGCTGCTGACCGGCGGCGGTAGCCTGAGCGCGTTCCGCACCGGCGACTGGTGGGTCATCGCCAGCAGCCTGCCCTGGGCGGCGCACGTGATGCTGGTCGGACGTGCGGCCAACCGGCTGCACGGCGCGCTGCTGGTGGCCTGCGGGCAGTTCGTCGCCTGCGCCGCGCTCGCGTTGGCGCTGGGCCTGGCCATCGAGCCGCTGACCGCCGACGGCCTCGAGCAGACGCTGTGGCCCATCGCGTACGCGGGCGTGCTGTCGGTCGGCCTGGCCTTCACGCTGCAGGTGGTCGCGCAGCGGCACACGCGGCCGGCCGACGCCGCCATCGTGCTGTCGTCGGAGACCGTGTTCACCGCCGGCTTCGGCGCCGTCTTCATGGGCGACCGCCTCGGCGCCACGGGCCTCGCGGGCTGCGCGCTGATCCTGGCCTGCGTCCTGGTGGTTCAATTGCAGCCCATCGTCTGGCGCTGGTTCGCCGACACAAGCACGAAAGCAGCATGACCGACCACGATATCGAGACCTTCTTCGCCACGCTCGAGGCCGCCAATCCGGCGCCCGCCTCCGAGCTGCACTACGCCAGCGTGTTCGAGCTGCTGACGGCGGTGCTGCTGTCGGCGCAGGCCACCGACGTCGGCGTCAACAAGGCCACGCGCACGCTGTTCGTCGCGGCGCCGACGCCCGAGCGCATGCTGGCGCTGGGGACCGCGGGCGTCGAGGCGCACGTGCGCACGATCGGCCTGTACCGCAACAAGACGAAGCACCTGCTCGAGACCTGCCGCATCCTGATCGAGAAGCACGGCGGCGAGGTGCCGCGCGACCGCGCCGCGCTGGAGGCGCTGCCGGGCGTGGGCCGCAAGACGGCCAACGTGATCCTCAACGTGGCGTTCGGCGAGCCGACGCTGGCGGTCGACACGCACGTGTTCCGCGTGTCCAACCGCACCGGCCTGGCGCCCGGCAGGACGCCGCTGGCCGTGGAGCTCGCGCTGCTGGAGCGGGTGCCGGCGAAGTACATGGACGACGCGCACCACTGGCTGATCCTGCACGGGCGCTACGTCTGCCTGGCGCGCATGCCGCAGTGCGGACGCTGCGCGGTCGCGTCCACCTGCGACTGGTTCAAGGCGCTGCCGCCGGACGCGCGCCCGCGGCCCGGCGAGGCCGCGCCGAACTCGAAGGCCTTGCGCGACGCCGGGATCGAGCCGTGAGGGGGCGCCTGGTCGCGCTGGCGGCCGCCCTGCTGCTCGCGGTGGCGGCCCGCGCCGCCGATCCGGCCCCGCTGCGGCTGGTCGACGACGCCGGCCACGAGGTCGCGCTGGGCCATCCGGCGCAGCGCATCGTCACGCTGGCGCCGCACCTGACCGAACTGGTCTACGCGGCCGGCGCCGGCGGGCAGCTGGTGGCGGTCGGCAAGTACAGCGACTGGCCGCCCGAGGCGCTGTCCAAGCCCGTGATCAGCGACGCGTTCACGGTCAACTACGAGGCGCTGGCCAGGCTCAAGCCCGACCTCGTGCTGGTGTGGGGCAGCGGCACGCCCGAACGCACCAAGTCGCGGCTGCGCACGCTGGGCGTGGCGGTCTACGAGATCGAGATCCGCGACGTCGACGGCCTGGCCGATACCCTTCGCCGTATCGGCCGGCTGGCCGGCACCGAGGCCGTGGCACAGGCGCGCGCGCAGGCCATCGAATCCGACTGGGCGGCGCTGAAGGCGCGCTACGGCGGCCGCAAGCCGGTGCGCGTGTTCTTCCAGCTGTGGGACGCGCCGCTGATGACGCTCAACGGCCAACACCTGATCTCCAGCGCCATCGCGGCCTGCGGCGGCACCAACGTATTCGCCGAGCTGCCCACGCTGACCGCCACGGTCAGCTGGGAGGTGGCGGTGCAGCGCGATCCGGAACTCGTGGTCACGGCCGGCGCCCCCGGCGAGACGGCGCGGCCCGGGCGCTGGAGCGAGTTCAAGCGCGTCAGCGCCACGCGGCACGGCGAGTTCGGCCATGTCGAGGGCGACCTGCTCGCCCGCAGCGGGCCGCGCTTCGTCGACGGCGCGCGCGAGCTGTGCGAGGCCGTCGACAGCGCGCGCCAGGGCCGTCCGCAGCCCGTGTTCGGCGCGCCGCGCGGCGCGGGCGCGGCGAGCTCCGCGCGCTGATCCGGCCCGGCCGCGGGCGGGCGGCGCGGAACTGTCGGGAAGACCCGGCCTTATCGGCGCTTACCGGTCGCAGCAATTTCTAACAATCAGCTCATGTTCCGGCCCCCGCGGGTCGAAATCCAAGCATGAGCAACGCCCTCCTCCGACACCTCGTCCACCGCAAGCCGGCCGCGCCGCGCGCGAACGTCTGCCCGCCGGACGTCGTGCCCCGGCGCGATTCGCTGTGGACGGCCACGCTGCGCTGGCTGGCGGGCAGCGACGCCGCGCTGGCGCCCGCCCTGCGCACGCCGCTGGAGCGCGCCCGCGCCGAGTTCGTCGCGGCGCTGGACGACCTGCTGGCCGTCGACCCGAACGGCCTGCTCGAGCGCGCGCAGCGTGCGCGTTCGCTGCGCGACCTGTGGCACCTGCGCTCGGAGCTCTACACCTTCATCGCGCGCCGCGCGGGCCAGGCCGAGGCCGATGCGCGCCTGGCCCGGGTCAACCGACACTTCCCCACCCGCACGCCCGCCCCGAGGAGCGCCGATGTCCACTAACTTCCGCTTCGACCCGCTGGGCCTGTCCGAGCTCGACTCGCTGCTGCAGCCGGACACGCTGGACTTCGCCTTCGAGCCGCAGCTCGCGCCGGAGCCGCTGTACCCGGAGGCGGCGACCATCCCCGCCACGCGCTCCAGCCGCATCGAGTCGCGCCGCGCCTTCGTCGAGATGAAGCAGCTGTTCATGCACGCCGTCGAGAACCTGGCCCACCGCAAGGGCGCGTGGCTGCGCGCCCAGGTGCGCGCCGCCGAGGATCCCGTCGACCTGTGGCTGCTGCGCGGCCCGCTGCTGTCGGCGCTGCGCGAGGACGACCTCGCCACCCGCGCTCTGCGCGCCGCGCTCTACCGCTCGCTGGACCGCACCTTTCCAGAAGCCTTCGGCAGCGCGGAGATCAGCGCGCTGTCGGTCCAGGTGCGCTTCTGAAGCCCGCCACGACAATTGCAACAGCCGCCCCCGGGGCGGCTTTTTTGCGCCTTCGGCCGACACGGGCGGCCCGGTCGCGCGAGCCATAATCGCCGCGTGAACATCATCATCCTCGACGACTACCAGGACGCGGTGCGCAAGCTGCCGTGCGCCGCCAAGCTCAGCGAACTGAACGCCAAGGTGTTCACCAACACGGTCAAGGGCATCGGGCAGCTGTCGGTGCGGCTGCGCGACGCCGAGGTGCTGGTGCTGATCCGCGAGCGCACGCGCTTCCCGCGCCAGCTGCTGGAGAAGCTGCCCAAGCTGCGCCTGATCGCCCAGACGGGCAAGGTCGGCGAGCACATCGACATCGGGGCCTGCACGCAGCTGGGCATCGCGGTCGCCGAGGGCGTCGGCTCGCCCCACGCGCCGGCCGAGCTGACGTGGGCGCTGATCATGGCGTCGATGCGCCGCCTGCCGCACTACATCGCCAGCCTCAAGCACGGCGCGTGGCAGCAGTCGGGCCTGAAGGCGGCGTCGATGCCGCCCAACTTCGGCATCGGCATGACGCTGCGCGGCAAGACGCTGGGCCTGTGGGGCTACGGCCGCATCGGCAAGCTGGTGGCCGGCTACGGCAAGGCCTTCGGCATGGAGGTGGCCGTCTGGGGTTCCGAGGAGGCGCGCGCCCGCGCCGAGGCCGACGGCCATCGCGCGCTGGCGTCGCGCGACGAGCTGTTCACCAACGCCGACGTGCTGAGCGTGCACCTGCGCCTGACCGAGTCCACGCGCCACGTGATCAAGCTCAACGACCTGCTGCAGATGAAGCCGACGGCGCTGTTCGTCAACACCTCGCGCGCCGAGCTGATCGAGGAGAGCGCCCTGGTGGCGGCCCTGAACCGCGGGCGCCCCGGCATGGCCGCGGTCGACGTCTTCGAGAGCGAGCCCATCCTCGCCGGCCACCCGCTGCTGCGGCTGGAGAACGCGGTCTGCACGCCGCACATCGGCTACGTCGAGCAGAGCAGCTACGAGGCGTACTTCGGCGCCGCGTTCGACAACGTCGTCAGCTTCATCAACGGCACGCCGACGAACATCGTCAATCCGGAGGCCTTGAAGGTCCTCCGCTGAGAACCCGATTTCTTTAGTCTTATATAAGACATAGGACTTCCCTCACTCGATCCGAGGGAGTACGCTTCCGGCAACCTCCTCGGAAGCCATGTCCACGCCCGACACCCCCCTCGCGCCCGACGCCGCGGCCCCGCCCGCGCCGGACGAGACCCCCAGCGTCCTGCCGGAAGCCGCGGCCACAGGCGGCCAGGCGCAGGCCGAAGCCGCGCGCGCGCCGCGGTCGCCCGGCGAGATCTTCCGCGTCTTCACGCGCCTGGCGCTGCAAGGCTTCGGCGGCGTGCTGCCGATCACGCAGCGCGAGCTGGTCGAGCGCGAACGCTGGCTGACGCGCGAGCAGTTCCTCGAGCTGCTGGCCGTCGCGCAGGTGCTGCCCGGGCCCAACGTCGTCAACCTGTCGCTGATGTTCGGCGACCGCGCGTTCGGCTGGCGCGGCGGCCTGGCCGCGCTCGGCGGCATGCTGGCGGCGCCGCTGGGCGTGGTGCTGGTGCTGACCGTCGCCTACGCGCACTACGCGCAGCATCCGGTCGTGGCCGGCGTCCTGCGCGGCATGGGCGCCGTCGCGGCGGGGCTGATCTTCGCCACCGGCGTCAAGCTGCTGCCGGCGCTGCGCCGCAACGTGCTGGGGCCCGCGGCGGCCTATGCGTTCGCCGCGCTGATGTTCGGCTGCATCGCGCTGCTGCGGGTGCCGCTGCCGTGGATGCTGGCCGGGCTCGGCGCCGTCTGCTTCACGCTGGCCTGGCGGAGGCTCAAGCCGTGACGCCGGCCGTCGTCTCCGCGCCGGCCGGCAGCGACTGGGGCGGCGTGCTCGCGCAGTTCCTGCTGCTGTCGCTGCTGTCCATCGGCGGCGCGATCAGCACCGTGCCCGAGATGCACCGCTACCTCGTCGACCAGCACCACTGGCTCAGCAACGAGCAGTTCAGCGCCATGGTGGCGATCGCGCAGGCCGCGCCCGGCCCCAACCTGCTGTTCGTCGCGGTGCTGGGCTGGGGCATCGGCGGCGCGCTGGGCATGCTGGTCACGATGATCGGCATCCTGCTGCCGTCGACCACGCTGACGCTGGCCGCCGCGCGCTGGGGCGAGGCGCGGCGCGACACGCGCGGCGTGCAGGCCTTCGTCACGGGCCTGGCGCCGCTGACCGTCGGTCTGGTGCTGTCTTCGGGCTTCCTGCTGGGCAAGCCGTCGTACGGCAATCCGTGGCTGCTCGCGACGATGATCGCCACCGTGCTCGTGTGCGTGCGCACCAAGGTGAACCCGGTCTGGCTGATCGCGGCGGGCGGGCTGGTCGGCGCGTTCGTCGGCTGAATCAGACGGCGGCCTTGGCGCGCTGGCGCAGGGCCTCGTACAGGCAGACGGCCGAGGCCACCGACACGTTCAGGCTCTCCACGGCGCCGGCCATCGGGATGCGCACCAGCGTGTCGCAGGTCTTGCGCGTGAGCTGGCGCATGCCGTCGCCCTCGGCGCCCAGCACGAAGGCGACCGGGCCCGTCAGGTCGAGGTCGTACAGCGTGTGCTCGGCGTCGTCGCTGGTGCCGATGATGCGGATGTCGTATTCCTTGAGCTCGGTCAGCGTGCGCGCGAGGTTGGTGACCATGATGTAGGGCACCGTCTCGGCCGCGCCGCTGGCCACCTTGGCCACCGTCGCGTTGATGCCCACCGCGTGGTCCTTGGGCGCGACCACCGCATGCGCGCCCGAGCCGTCGGCCACGCGCAGGCAGGCGCCGAGGTTGTGCGGGTCGGTGACGCCGTCCAGCACCAGCAGCAGCGGCGGGCCCTCGATGTTCTCGACGACCTCGTCCAGCGAGTGCGGCATCTTGACGGCCTCGACGCGCGCGACCACGCCCTGGTGGCGCGGGCTGCCGGCCAGCTTGTCGAGCCGGTCGCCGTCGGAGTCGACGACCTTGATGCCGGCCTCGCGCGCGCGTTCCGCGAACGCGCGCATGCGCGCGTCGCGCCGGCTGGTCTCGACGTGCAGTTCGACGATGGACTGCGGCGCGGTCTTCATGCGGACCGTGATGGCATGGAAGCCGAAGAGGACGCGGGGGCTGCTCATTTGAAGATCATCCTGACGAGTTCCAGCGAGCCTATCAGGACCAGCTGGTGGATCATGTAGAAGCTGAGCGACCAGCGGCCGAGGACGGCCAGCGGTCGCGCGACGAAGGGGACGGCGCCCGTGAACGCGGCGCGCGCGTGCACCAGCAGCAGGCTGGCGACGAGGTAGCCCGCGAGCATCATGCCCAGCCACGGCAGCACGGGCACGTAGTCCTCGGTGGCCGGCAGGTGCGTGATCAGGCCCACCCAGTTGGTCAGGCGGGTGTCGAAGAACGGATCGGACACCAGGTGCGGCAGCCGCCAGGCGACGATCGCCGCCAGCGCCACGCCCGCGAGCGCGAGCGGCGAACGAGCCAGCCGCGCGGGCGGCAGCCGTGCGCCGAGCAGCCGCAGCAGGATCAGCATCGCCGCCATGCCGTGCAGCACGCCGAAGCTGATCCAGCCGCGCGGGAACATGAGGTACGAGCCGATCGACACCAGCACCGCGCAACCCGCCACCTGGCCCCAGCGGCGCCAGAAGCGCGCCCAGGTCTGGCCGGCGTCGGCCGCCACCGCCTGGCCGGCGCCCGCGCCCAGCAGGAACATCGAGACGATGCACAGGCGCTGCGTCGTCCAGAACGGGTCGGCGTAGAAGTTCTGCGGCGCGACGAAGCGGTACTGGTTGAGGTCGAACGAGAAGTGGAAGCCGGCCATCCAGACCATGGCGCAGCCGCGCCAGAGATCGAGCCGCTCGAATCGTTGGGAAGATTTCACGACCGGGACCATACCCTAATGATCGCGGCCACCCTTGGCTAACATCCTGCCCATGCCGCATCGCCCCGAAGACACCGCCCCCGCCCACCGCAGCGCCGCCGAACAGGCGCGCTTCGTCGCGGCCCTGACCGACATGTTCGAGCAGCGCATCCGCTTCAACGAGGTGCTGGGCCTGCGCGTGCAATCCCTCGCGGCGCCGGCGCCCTCGCTGCGCTTCGACATGCGCCCCGAGCTCGTCGGCCACTTCCTCTACGGCCGGCTGCACGGCGGCGTGATCAGCGCCGTGCTCGACGCCACCGCCGGCCTGGCGCTGATGGCCGCCATCGCCGACAAGCACCCCGCCGACACCGCCGAACAGGTGCTGCAGCGCTTCTCGCGCATGGGCACGATCGACCTGCGCGTCGACTTCCTGCGCCAGGGCGTCGGCAGGCACTTCGTGGCCAGCGCCGAGGTCACGCGCCTGGGCGGACGCGTCGGCTCGACGCAGATGCGGCTGGCCAACGAGGAAGGCGTGCTGATCGCCACGGGCGCGGCGTCGTACATCCTGGCCTGAGCGCGTCAGTCCTTGCGCTTGAGCAGCACGATCATCAACAGCACCCAGAAGCTGCCGACGAGGTTGGACACCGGCAGTTGCAGCGCCGTCGGCAGGAAGTAGATGGCGATCACCGCGGGCAGCCAGACCATCGCGTTGCCGACGACGGCCGCGGGCAGGCGCTCGGCGAAGAACGCGCGATCGAGGTGCGCCCGCGCCGCGCGCCACGAGAAGCCGGCGTCCTTCCATTCGAAGGCCAGCGCGATCTCGGGCACGGCCCACAGCGGGCTGTAGACCAGCTGGTCGAACGCGGTCTTGCACAGCACGGTGGGCCAGTCGGCGGCGGCGCCGAACCAGTGAGCCTGCAGGCGGTACATCAGGTCGACCTCGACGCTGCGCCAGCCCCAGAACGCCACGGCGAAGGCCAGTTCGACCGGCAGGCGGCCGGTGTCGCGGCCCATCCAGCGCAGCACCAGGCGCGGCAGCAGGCCCGCGAACAGCGCGCCGGCCAGGAACGAGTAGACGACGCCCCAGGCCAGCTTCAGGCGCAGCAGCCGGTCCAGCAGCTCGTGCGCCGGCGCCCAGCGGTAGTAAGCCACCAGCAGCGCCAGCGTCAGCGCCTGCAGCACGACGGCGGGGACGGCGTTCTGGCGCGCGGCGTCGCGCAGGCGGGCGAGGAGCGGATGGGTCACGGCCGGGCAGTCTATGCCGGAAGCGACGGCGAGCCGCCACCCGGGAGGTGCAGGATTTGGCCCTTCCTGCGATAATCCGCCATTCGGCGCGCCACTGGCTCCCCTGCCCCTGAAGCGCGCACGCCGGGCTCGCGCGCCCGCCTTCGCCGCGCCCCCGCGCCGCCGCCCACGAGGCGCCGCCCGCGCCACTCGAGCAAGAAGCCAGGTCACCATGCATTCGTCCCCGTTCCACTTCACCTCGGCCGCCCGGGCCGTCACGGCCGAGATCGAGCTGCTCGCGCCCGCGAAGAACGCCGACATCGGCATCGAGGCGGTGAACCACGGCGCGGACGCGATCTACATCGGCGGACCCGCCTTCGGCGCGCGCGCCTCGGCAGGCAACGACATCCGCGACATCGAGCGCCTCACGCGCCACGCCCACCGCTTCGGCGCCAAGGTGTTCATCACGCTCAACACGATCCTGCGCGACGACGAGCTCGAGGACGCCCGCAAGATGGCCTGGGCCGTGCACGCGGCCGGCGCCGACGCGCTGATCGTGCAGGACATGGGCCTGCTGATGCTGGACCTGCCGCCGATCCAGCTGCACGCCAGCACGCAGACCGACATCCGCACGCCGGCGAAGGCCAGGTTCCTCCAGGACGTCGGCTTCTCGCAGATGGTGCTCGCGCGCGAGCTCGACCTGCGCGAGATCCGCGCCATCGCGGCCGTCACCCCGAACGCGACGCTGGAGTTCTTCATGCACGGCGCGCTGTGCGTCGCCTACAGCGGCCAGTGCTACCTGAGCCACGCGCATACCGGCCGCAGCGCCAACCGCGGCGACTGCTCGCAGCCCTGCCGCCTGCCCTACACCGTCACCGACGCCGGCGGCGGCATCGTCGCGCACGACAAGCACGTGCTGTCGATGAAGGACAACAACCAGACGGCCAACCTCGACACGCTGGTGGACGCCGGTATCCGCAGCTTCAAGATCGAGGGCCGCTACAAGGACATGGGCTACGTGAAGAACATCACCGCCCACTACCGCCGCCAGATCGACGAGATGCTGGAGCGCCGCCCCGAGCTGCGCGCCTCGTCGGCCGGCAAGGCCACCTTCGGCTTCACGCCCGACCCGGACCGCAACTTCAACCGCGAGTCCACCGACTACTTCGTCAACGGCCGCCAGATGGACATCGGCGCCTTCGACACGCCCAAGCACGCGGGCCTGACCATCGGCTACGTCACCAAGGTCGCCGCCGACCACTTCGAGGCCGAGCTCGACGACCCGGACGCGCAGCTGAACAACGGCGACGGCCTGACCTGGCTGGACCTGCAGAAGGAACTGGTGGGCATGCAGGCCAACGTGGCGACGCGGCTGCCCGGCGCCGCGAACCGCTGGCGCGTCGTGCCCAACCAGCCGATGTCGGAGCTCAAGGACATCCGCTCCAAGCCGCAGCTGCACCGCAATCGCGACATGCAGTGGGATCGGCTGCTGGAGCGCAAGTCGGCCGACCGGCTGATCGGCGTGTGGATGACGCTGTCGGACATCGCCGGCGGCCTGCGCCTGTCCGTCACCGACGAACGCGGCTTCGCGGCGCACGCCGACGCGCTGCTGGAGCTGCAGCCTGCGCGCGACGTCGAGAAGGCCACCGCCACGCTGCGCGAGCACCTGTCGAAGGTGGGCGGCACGATCTTTTCGCTCGACGAGCTGACGCTGTCGACGGCGCAACCGTGGTTCGTGCCCGCGAGCCGGCTCAACGCGCTGCGCCGCGAGGCGCTGGAACGGCTGGAGCAGGCGCGGCTGGCGCAGCGCGAGATCCTGCCGCGCGCCACGCCCGTCGAGCCGCCGGTGCCCTTCCCCGACGACACGATCAGCTACCTGGCCAACGTCTACAACCAGCCGGCGCACGACTTCTACGTGAAGCACGGCGTCAAGGTGGTCGAGGCGGCCTACGAGAGCCACGAGGAGACGGGCGAGGTCAGCCTGATGATCA
>DASQCX010000475.1:0-1778 GCA_035634455.1 Burkholderiaceae bacterium | reverse complement strand
ACGAGGGCGTGGTCGAAGGATTGACCGCATTGCGCGACCGGGGCCTGCGGCTCGCCTGCCTCACCAACAAGCCCACGGCCTTCGCGCGTCCGCTGCTCGCGGACAAGAGGCTCGACGCCTTCTTCGAGGTGATGTTCGGCGGCGACGCCTTCGAGCGGAAGAAGCCCGACCCCCTGCCGCTCATCAAGGCCTGCGAAGCGCTCGGCAGCCACCCGGCGCGAACGCTGATGGTCGGGGATTCGAGCAACGACGCGAAGGCCGCGCGCGCCGCGGGCTGCCCCGTGGTGCTGGTGGGCTACGGCTACAACCACGGCGAGCCGGTGGCCGACGCGCGGCCCGATCGCGTCATCGAGCGTCTCGACGCGCTGGCCTGAACCGGGATCACGCATGAAAAAAGCGGCCCGCGGGCCGCTTTCCGTTCGAGGAGCCCGCGCCTCAGGAGTCGAGGTTGAAGGCCAGCTCGACCATCGCCGTGTGGCCGCGCGGCGTCGGCTTGAAGCGCCACTTGCGCACGGCCTCGATCGCCGCGGCGTTCAGGCTCTGGTGGGTGGTCTTGATCACGGTGACGACGTCGACGACGCCGTCCGGGCCCACCTCGAACTTCACCTCGACCTCGCCCTTGCGCAGGCGGCGCATCGTGGCGATCGGGAATTCGGGGTCGGCGGACTGGACCATGACGAGGCCCGGATCGGGTTCCTCTTCCGCGGCCGGGATGTCGATCTGCGCCGCCGAGGCGCTCGGCGCGGCCAGTCCGGCGGCCACGCCGGCCGACGAGACGCCGGCGTCGACGCCGCCCGTGCTCATTGCGCTGGGGTTGCCGGCGCTCGCGCCGCCGGTGGCGGCCGCCAGCGACGGTGCGGCCGCGGCGGCCGGCGCCGGGGCGACGACCGACGACGGCGTCGCGTTGGCGATGTCGGCGCTGCTCGGGGTGGGAGCCGGCGCGGCGGCCGGGGCCGGCGCCGCGGCGACCTTCACGCGCTCGGGCGCGGCGGCGACCTTCGGCGCCGGGGCGGCGGCGGCCGGCTTGGGCGCGGCGGAGGCCTTGGGCGCGGGCGTCGAGGCCAGCACCTTGATCCAGTACATCGTCCGGTCGGTTTCCTTCTGCGCCTTCTCGGCGGCGGCGGAGGCGGCGGCGGATGGGGCCACCTGGGCCATCGTGCCCGTGCCGGCGGCAGCGCCGGCCAGCATCAGGACGCAGCGCGCGATGATTCTCGGATCAGTCATGTCGGTCGTGCTCGGATGACACGTTCGGGTCGCGGCCGGGAAGCGGCCGCGCCGTTGCGAGAGGGGCTTTCGAAGGGGCCACCGCGCCCAACGACGGAAATCGCGGTGGTGCCGCAAAGTTTAGCGACAAGTAACGACATGCAAGGGCCATGCCGTGGAAAAGGTATTGCCAAACCGCGCGGAATGCGCAATACGTCACTTTGCGGCAACAGGCCAGTCGGGGATCTTTGGTGATGGCCCGGAACGGCGGCACTTATCCGTGTCTCGGGGTTTGCCCTGATCGCGCGGACTTCGCGCCGCCCGAAGGGCCGAGCGCGCAACGGCGTGGCGAGGGCGCGGCGCCTTCGGTTAGACTGAGTCGCATGTCCCACGGCTTCGTCCCCTCCTGCACTCCCGCGAAAGCGTGCGCGGTGCGGTCGCACGACCAGGGAGCCTGGGTCTGGCGACGCCGTTCGTGACGAACGAGCGCGCCAGGCGCCGCTGACCCGCCCGTCCCCGGGCCCCGTCGCGGTGCACCGGCGCCGCACCGCGCGGGCGCATGCGCCGCGCGTGCA
>DASQCX010000474.1:0-5630 GCA_035634455.1 Burkholderiaceae bacterium | reverse complement strand
ACGAGGAACACGATGCGCTCGCGCAGCAGGCGCGAATAGATGTCGTACGCGCGCTCGCCGCGGCCCGACTGCTCGATGACCATGGGCACCATGCCCAGAGATTGCAAGTCCAGTGCGCTCATGGAATGAGGATTCCCGTATTGGATATTGACCATTATGTCGCGTCGCGCGCAACCCCAAGCCCGGAGATGGCGGTGGAACGCTACTTTGCAACCCCGGGCCCGGAAAGAGGAACGCCCGGCGGGCGCCGGGCGTTCGTATATGCGGATTCCCGGGAAAGGGGTTTTCAGGCCGTCATCAGCTGATCGAACGGCAGCGACTTCTCGGTGATCTTCGCCTTGCCGAGCACGAAATCGGTGACGTTGTTCTCGACGACGATCGCCTCGACCTCGGCCATGCGGTTGCGGTCCGACAGGTACCAGCGCTGCACTTCCACCGGCCTCTCGTAGCTCTGCGACATCTCCTCGATGTGCGCCTGGAGCTGCTCCGGCTTGGCCTGCAGGTTGTTGGCGCGCACCAGTTCGGCGACGACCAGGCCCAGGCGCACGCGGCGCTCGGCCTGCGGCACGAAGATCTCGGCCGGGATCGGGGCCTTGTCGGCATCCTTGACGCCGCGCTGCTTCAGGTCCTCGCGCGCGTTGTCGACCAGGCGCTCGGTCTCGCCCTGCACCAGGGCCTTGGGCAGGTCCAGCGTCGCGGCGGCGGCCAGCGCCTCCATCGCGGCGGCCTTGTTGCGGGCCAGCACGCGGAACTTCACCTCGCGCTCGAGGTTCTTGCGCACGTCGGCGCGCAGGCCGGCGACGGTGCCGTCGGCGATGCCCAGCGTCTTGGCGAAGGCGTCGTCGACCTCGGGCAGGTGCTGCGCCTCGATCTTCTTCATCGTGACCAGGAAGTCGGCTTCGCGGCCGGCCACCTCGGCGCCGTGGTAGTCGGCGGGGAACTGCAGCGGGAAGGTCTTGGACTCGCCGACCTTCATGCCGCGCACGGCCTGGTCGAACTGCTCGAGCATCTGGCCTTCGCCGACCAGGAACTGGAAGCCTTCAGCCTTGCCGCCGTCGAACGGCTCGCCGTCGATCTTGCCTTCGAAGTCGATCGTGACGCGGTCGCCGGCCTGGGCGCCTTCGGCGGCCGGGCGCTGGGCGAAGGTGCGGCGCTGCTTGCGCAGGATCTCGACGGTCTTGTCGATGGCGGCTTCGTCGACGCTGGTCGTGACGCGCTCGACCTCGGCGTTGGCCAGGTCGCCGATGACGACTTCGGGATAGACCTCGAACGTGGCGTCGAAGTCCATCGAGCCTTCGGCCGACTTCTCCTTCTCGGCGATGCGCGGCGCACCGGCGACGCGCAGCTTGGCCTCGTTGGCGGCGGCGTTGAACGCGGCGCCCAGCTTGTCGTTCATGACCTCGTACTGCACCGAGTAGCCGTAGCGCTGCGCCACGACCGACATCGGCACCTTGCCCGGGCGGAACCCGTCGGCCTTGACCGTGCGGGACAGCTTCTTGAGGCGGGCCTCGACTTCCTTGTTGATCTCGTCGGCCGGGAGGCTGAGGGAGATGCGGCGCTCGAGCTTGTCGAGGGTTTCAACGTTGACTGCCATGATGGGACTCTTGGTTCGCAAATTCTGGTGCGCGGGGCGGGACTCGAACCCGCACGCCGGTGAAGGCGTCAGGACCTAAACCTGGTGCGTCTACCAATTTCGCCACCCGCGCTTCGTGATCCGAGAGCTGGGGACAGGAATTGAAACGCACCCCCCGCTTTCCGGTGAACCGATGATTATAGCTGTACGGCAGCGGAGGAAATCAGCATCGGCCCGAGGGCTCCGGGCCGATGCGCGTCAGGCCTCGCGGCGCACCCTGAACAGGGCGGCGTACATCGCGGGCAGCGCCAGCAGCGTCAGCACCGTGGCGATCAGCAGGCCGCCCATGATGGCCACGGCCATCGGGCCCCAGAACTCGCTCTCGGACAGCGGGATCATCGCCAGCACCGCCGCCGCCGCGGTCAGCACGATGGGGCGGAAGCGCCGCACGGCGGACTCGATGATCGCGTTCCAGGCCGGCACGCCGTGGGCGCGGTCCTGCTCGATCTGGTCGATCAGGATCACCGAGTTGCGCATGATCATGCCCATCAGCGCGATCACGCCCAGCAGCGCCACGAAGCCGAACGGCCGGTTCAGCGCCAGCAGCGCGCCGGCGGCGCCGGCCACGCCCAGCGGGCCAGTCATGAACACCAGCAGCGCGCGCGAGAAGCTGTGCAGCTGCAGCATCAGCAGCGTGAAGATGATGAACAGCATCACCGGCACGCCGGCCGCGATCGCGCCCTGCCCCTTGGCCGACTCCTCGACCGCGCCCGCGACCTGGATCTCGTAGCCCGGCGGCATCTTCTTCATCAGCGCCTTGAGCGGGCCGACGCCGTTGCCCTTGCCCCACAGCTCGCCGGTGACGGTCGGGCCCTGCATGCCCTCGACGACGTCGCCCTGCACCGTCACCGCGTAGCTGCGGCCCTCGCGCCACAGCACGCCCGGCTCCCAGCCCAGCGACGGCTTCGCGATCTGCGCCAGCGGGATCACGCCGCCGCTGCTCGTCGCCACGTACGCGCTCGCGAGGTCGGTCACCGCGTCGCGCTCGGCCAGCGGCTGGCGCAGCACGATGTCGATCAGCTGGTCGCCCTCGCGGTACTGGCCGATCGTCGAGCCGGAAAACTGCGTCTGCGTGGCCTGCGCGATCGACTGCGTCGTCACGCCCAGCGCGCGCGCCTTGGCCTGGTCGATGGCCAGCCGCATCGCCAGCACGTTCTCGTTCCAGTTGTCGTTGACGCCGCGCATGTGCGGGTTGTCGCGCAGCACGGCCTTGGCCTCGTCGGCCCAGTGGCGCACCTGGTCGGCGTCGGGGCCCACCACGCGGAACTGCACCGGGTACGGCACCGGCGGCCCGTTGGGCAGCAGCTTGACGCGGGTGCGGATCTCCGGGAACTCGGCGGCCAGCAGCGCGGGCAGCTTCTTGCGCAGGCTCTCGCGCACCTTGAGGTCGGTCGGCTCGACGATGGCCTCGCTGACGTTGCTCTGCGGAAACACCTGGTCCAGCGGCAGGTAGAAGCGCGGCACGCCGCTGCCCACCCACGTGGTCACCGACTTCACGCCCGTCTCCTTGAGCATGCGCGCCTCGAAGCGCCTGGCGACGTCCTCGCTCTGCTTGATGGTGGCGCCTTCGGGCAGCCACAGGTCGACCATGATCTCGGGCCGGCTCGAGTCCGGGAAGAACTGCTGCTGCACCAGGCCCATGCCCACCAGGCCCAGCACGAAGATGCCGACGGTCGAGACTATGGTGATCCAGCGATGCCCGATGCACCACGCGACCACGCGGCGGAAGCGCTCGTAGAACGGCGAGTCGAAGGTCTCGTGCGGCTGCGTGGACAGGCTGCCGTCCGGCTCGTGCGCCTTCATGCGCGTGTGCAGCAGCCTGGCGCCCAGGTACGGCACGAAGTACACCGACACGAACCACGAGATCAGCAGCGCGGCCGACGTCACCGCGAAGATCGCGAACGTGTACTCGCCCGTCATCGACTTGGCCAGCCCGATCGGCAGGAAGCCCGCGGCGGTGATCAGCGTGCCGGTGAGCATCGGCATCGACGTCACCTCGTACGCGAAGGTCGCGGCGCGCTCCTTCGAGTAGCCCTCCTCGAGCTTGCGCACCATCATCTCGACCGCGATGATCGCGTCGTCCACCAGCAGGCCCAGCGCGATGATCAGCGAGCCCAGCGAGATCTTGTGCAGCCCGACGCCCCAGTAGTACATCGTGACGAAGGTGATCGCCAGCACCAGCGGGATCGTGATCGCGACCACCAGGCCCGGCCAGATGTCGATGCGGATCGGCTTGAAGTGCAGGCCCAGGCTCACGAAGCTGACGCCCAGCACGATCACGATGGCCTCGATCAGCACGCGCACGAACTCGCCCACCGAGCGGCTGACCGCCTGCGGCTGGTCCTGCACCTGCTCCAGCGCCATGCCCACCGGCAACTGCGCGCGCACCTCGGCCAACTGCTTCTGCAAGCCCTGGCCGAGCGCGATGATGTCGCCGCCCTTGGCCATCGACACGCCGATGGCGATCACCTGCTTGCCGTTGGCGCGCACCTTGACGTCCGGCGGGTCGGAGTAGCCGCGCTTGACGTCGGCGATGTCGCCCAGGCGGATGCTCGCGGCCTGGCCCGTGGCCGGGTTGACGACGCGGATCGGCAGCGCGCGCACGTCGTCGACCGACTGGAAGGCGCCTGCCACGCGCACCTGCACGTTCTGCTTGCCGGCGTCGACCACCCCCGAGCCCTGCACCGCGTTCTGCGCGTTGAGCTGGCTGATGACGGCGTTGACGTCGACGCCCATCTCGGCCGCGCGCTTCTGCGACAGCTCGACCCACACCTTCTGCGACTGCACGCCGAACAGCTGCACCTTGGCGACGTCGTGCACGCGCAGCAGCTGCGAGCGGATGTCCTCGGCGCGCACGCGCAGCTCCTCGTCGCTGAATCCGTCGGCCGACAGCGCGAAGATCGAGCCGTAGACGTCGCCGAACTCGTCGTTGAAGAACGGGCCGAGCACGCCCTGCGGGAGCGTCGAGCGCATGTCGCCGATCTTCTTGCGCGCCTGGTACCAGCTGTTGGCGACCTCGTGCGGCGGCGAGTTGTCGGCCAGCTGCAGGATGGTCAGCGACTCGCCCGGCTTGGTGTAGCTGCGGATCTTGTCGGAGTACGGCACCTCCTGCAGCGTGCGCTCGATCTTGTCGGTCACCTGCTCTGCGACGTCCTTGGCGCTCGCGCCGGGCCAGTAGGCCTGCACCACCATCGCGCGGAACGTGAACGGCGGATCCTCGTCCTGGCCGAGCTGGAAGTAGGCCGCCAGGCCCAGCAGCATCAGCACGATCATCAGGTAGCGCGTGAGATCCGGGTGCTGCAGCGCCCAGCGCGAGACGTTGAAGCGTCCGCCTTCGACCGCGCCGGCGGCGGTCGGCATCGATTGTTCGTTGCTCACGGGCGCCTCAACGCTTGGAAGGTTCGACGTACAGGGTGACCTGCTGGCCGGGGCTCAGCACGTGCGCGCCGGCGGTGACGACCGTGTCGCCGCCCTTCAGGCCGCTGTCGATCACGAGCGTGTCGCCCTCGGGGCGCAGCACGACGACGGGCTGCTCGCGGACCTTCATCGTCGACTTGTCCAGCAGCCAGACGTGGCTCTGGTTGCCGCTGCCGGCCACGGCCTGCATCGGCAGGCGCAGCTTGCCGTCGGCCGGCGCGAGCTCGACGTGCACCGTCGCGGTCTGGCCCAGCTCGACCGCGTTGGCGGGGACGTCGGCCTTGACCTGGAAGGTGCGCGACGCCGGGTCGGCGGCGGCCGCGACCTCGCGCACCGTCGCCGGGATCGCCGCGCTGCCGCCCCACGGCGTGACGCTGACGCCGCCGGGCTTGCCCAGCAGCTTGCGGAAGACCGCGAGCTGGTCCTCGGGCACCGCGAAGACGACGTCGCGCGGGCCGTCGTGCGCCAGGCTCACCACCGGCGTGCCGGCGGCGACCACGGCACCGACATCGGCGTAGACCGCGGTGATGACGCCGGGCGAATCGGCCGCCAGCGCGGCATAGGCGGCCTGGTTGGTCTG
>DASQCX010000473.1:0-1827 GCA_035634455.1 Burkholderiaceae bacterium | reverse complement strand
GTCTTGACGACTCGCCTTCCGTGAACCCCCAGCCCGAATTCCTCCAGACCGCGTCCGGCGCCCTGCGCGTGGACCGGGCGCTGGCATTGCTGGCGCAGTCCGGCGTGCCCGCGCCGCGCGGGCCGGCGGGCTCGGAGCGCTGGATGCAGGCGCTGATCGACTCGCTGTGCGACCTCTCCAGCCGCGACGGCCTGACCGGCCTCGCGAACCGCCGCAACTTCGAGAACGCCATCGCGCGCGAGACCGACCGCGTCGCGCGCTCCGGCGAGCCGGCGCTGCTGCTGATGCTGGACATCGACCACTTCAAGCGCATCAACGACCAGCACGGCCACGTCGCCGGCGACCTGGTCATCAAGTCCGTCGCCGAGGCGCTCAACGCCACCGTCCGCCCGATGGACCTGGTGGCGCGCATCGGCGGCGAGGAATTCGCCATCATCCTGCCCAACTGCCCGCCGGCGTTTGGCTCGACCGTGGCCGAACGCATCCGCGAACGCGTCGAGCAGCGCGCCATCTCGCTGGTCAGCGGCCAGCAGCTCGGCTGCACCATCAGCATCGGCGGCGCCTACGCCCCGCAGTGGGTGCGCTCCACGCCGTCCGTCTGGATGGAGCGCGCCGATCTCCAGCTCTACCGTGCCAAGTCCGAAGGCCGCAACCGCACCTGCCTCGAGCCGACGCCCGTGTCCGTCGTCTCGGCCGAGGAGAAGGGGCTGCTGTTCGCGTCGTCCATCTTTGGGGAAGACCTCTCATGAATACGGCCGCCGCTGGACGACGCGCCCGCATCACCGCCATCACGAGCGGCAAGGGCGGCGTGGGCAAGACCTTTCTGTCCGCCAACCTGGCCACCGCGCTCGCGCGCCAGGGCGAGAAGGTGCTGGTGCTCGACGCCGACCTCGGCCTGGCCAACCTGGACGTGGTGCTGAACCTGTTCCCCAAGATCACGCTGCACGACGTGTTCACCGGCAAGAACACGCTGGACCAGGCCATCCTGGAGACCGGCGGCGGCTTCTCGGTGCTGCTGGCCGGCTCCGGCATGGTCGAGTATTCGCGCCTGACGCCCGAGGTGCGCGAGCAGCTCACGGACGTCATCAAGCAGGTGGTGCCGCGCTTCGACCGCATCCTGCTCGACACCGGCGCGGGCATCTCCGACGTCGTGCTCTACACCGTGTCGCTGGCCGACGAGGTGCTGATCGTGGCCACGCCCGAGCCCACGTCGCTGACCGACGCCTACGCCACCATCAAGGTGCTGGCCACCACGCAGAACCGGCGCGACATCCGCGTGCTGGTCAACCAGGTGACCAAGGCCGGCGAGGGCCGCGTCATCCGCGGCCAGCTGCAGCAGGTGGTCGACCGCTTCGTCAGCCCCGGGCTGGAAGTGCCGGTCAAGCTGGAGTTCGTCGGCGAGGTGCCGATCGATCCGTCGGTGCGCGACGCCGTCAAGAAGCGCCAGCTGCTGCTCGAATGCATGCCCGGCTCCGGCGCGGCCCAGGCCGTCGTCGCCGCGGCCACGCGCCTGCGCGCCTGAGTGTCCCCACGTCCGCGGGCTCGCGGCCGGCGTCCGACAATGCCGGCATGACCGACTCCGTGACCGACACCGCCGAAGCGAAACAGCCGACCCCGTTCGAGCTGCTGGGCGGCCTCGAGGGCGTGCGCGCGCTCGTCGACCGCTTCTACGACCTGATGGACCTCGAGCCCGAGTTCGCCGATCTGCGCGCGCTGCACCCGACCTCGCTCGATGGCTCGCGCGACAAGCTGGCCTGGTTCCTCACCGGCTGGCTGGGCGGCCCCGACCTCTACATCGAGCGCTTCGGCCACCCGCGCCTGCGCATG
>DASQCX010000472.1:0-3426 GCA_035634455.1 Burkholderiaceae bacterium | reverse complement strand
ATCGTGTGCGACCCGAGCCTGGTGTTCGCGGTGATCGACTCGCTGTTCGGCGGCGTCGGCAAGTTCCACACGCGCATCGAGGGCCGCGACTTCTCGCCCACCGAGCAGCGCGTGATCCAGCGCCTGGTCGACTGCATCATCGCCGAGTACCGCAACGCTTGGCAGGGCATCTACCCGCTGGACCTCGAGTACCAGCGCTCGGAGATGCAGCCGCAGTTCGCCAACATCGCCACGCCAAGCGAGATCGTCGTCGCCTCCAGCTTCACGCTCGAGGTGGGCGAGACGTCGGGCTCGGTGCACTTCTGCATCCCGTATTCGACGCTGGAGCCGATCCGCGACGTCCTGTACTCGACGATCCAGGGCGACTCGGTGGAGCCCGATCGCCGCTGGGTCAACCTGCTCAAGGCGCAGATCCAGTCGGCCGAGGTCGACCTCGTCGCCGAGCTGGGCACCGCGCCGGCGACGGTGGAGCAACTGCTGTCGTTCAAGCCCGGCGACTTCGTCGAGCTGGACCTGGATCCGATGATCCAGGCCAAGGTCGACGGCGTCCCGGTGTTCGACTGCCACTACGGCACGTCCACGGGCAAGTACGCGATCAAGATCGATCGCTTGTTGACCAGCTCGAACCTGAGCTGGCTGGGAGAAGGCAATGGCAGCTGAAGAGATGAGCGACGACGACGCGATGGCGGCCGAGTGGGCCGCCGCGCTGGCCGAGTCCAAGACGGAGCCCGCGGGCGGCATGAGCGGCGCGATCCAGACCGAGACGGTCGCGCCCGCCAACTTCACCAACTTCGCATCGACCGAAGGGATGAGCGGGGCCGGCAACGACCTCAACATGATCCTGGACATCCCGGTGCAGCTGACCGTGGAGCTGGGCCGCACGCGCATCCCGATCAAGCACATCCTGCAGCTGGCGCAGGGCTCGGTCGTCGAGCTCGACGCGCTGGCCGGCGAGCCGATGGACGTGCTGGTCAACGGCTTCCTGATCGCGCAAGGCGAGGTGGTGGTCGTCAACGACAAGTTCGGCATCCGCCTGACCGACATCGTGACGCCCAGCGAGCGCATGCGCCGCCTGAGCCGCACCTGATACCGCCGTACCCGGTGGCGCGGGCCACCAACGCTTCCGCGCCTCGATGCGCTGGTCGACAAAGAGAAACATCATGACGACTTCGCTGATGCCGCTCGTGGCATTCCTGTTCGTGATCGCGATGATCCCCGTCGCGCTCTGGCTGATGAAGCGCGCCGGCGTCGGCGGCGCCGCGCCCGCGGGCAGCGTGCTGCGCCACGTGTCGCAGCTGAGCCTGGGCACCGCGCAGCGCGTGGCGGTGGTCGAGGTCGCCGTCGGCGCCGAGCGCCACTGGCTGGTGCTGGGCGTGACCGGTGAGCGCGTGACGCAGCTCGCGAGCTATCCCGCCCCCGATGTCGCCGCCGCGCCGCCCGCGCCCGCGCACACCGCCGCCGTCAACCAGCTGATCGCGCGCTGGCGCGGCGCCACCGGCGCGCAGGAGGGCTCGCGCGATGCGTAAGTCCGTCAAGGTCGCCGCGATCGCCGCGGCGCTCGCGCTGCCCGCCTGCGCCGCGCTGGCCCAGGCCGCGCCGGCCGCCAACGGCCCCAGCCTGCCGCTGCTGGTGGGGGCGAGCGGCGGCGGCACCAACTTCTCGGTGCCGATCCAGACGCTGCTGTTCTTCACGGCGCTGACCTTCCTGCCCGCGATCCTGCTGATGATGACGGGCTTCACCCGCATCGTGATCGTGCTGTCGCTGTTCCGCCAGGCCATCGGCACGCAGGCCGCGCCGCCGAACCAGGTCATCACCGGGCTGTCGCTGTTCCTCACGTTCTTCGTGATGTCGCCGACGATCGACAAGGTCTACACCGAGGCCTGGGCGCCGTACCAGGCCAACCAGATCAGCTTCGACGTCGCGCTCGACAAGGGCCAGGCCCCGATGCGCGCGTTCATGCTCAAGCAGACGCGCCAGTCCGACGTGCAGCTGTTCGCCAGGCTGGCCAAGCTGCCGGCCGACGTCAAGGGCGACGCGGTGCCGTTCAAGGTGCTGGTGCCGGCCTTCGTGGCCAGCGAGCTCAAGACCGCGTTCCAGATCGGCTTCCTGATCTTCATCCCGTTCCTGATCATCGACATGATCGTGGCCAGCGTGCTGATGTCGCTGGGCATGATGATGCTGTCGCCGGTGCTGGTCGCGCTGCCGTTCAAGCTGATGCTGTTCGTGCTGGCCGACGGCTGGAACCTGCTGCTGGGATCGCTGGCCGCGAGCTTCGCGACCTGAGCCAGTGGGGGCGGAACGCCCCGCTTATCGACCCGTCGAGCCGGCGCCGCGCCGGCAACATGACGCCATCCTCTCAACGCAGGAACCGCATCCTCCATGGACGCCGCACAAGTCTTCACCGTCGGCCAGCAGGCCCTCTACACGCTGCTCACCGTCGCGGCGCCCGTGCTGCTGGCGGTGCTCGTGGTCGGCATCCTGGTGAGCATCTTCCAGGCCGCGACCTCGATCAACGAGGCGACGCTGACCTTCGTGCCCAAGCTGCTCGCCGCCGTCGCGGTGCTGGGCGTGGCGGGGCCGTGGATGCTGACGTCGCTGGTCGAGTACCTGCGCAGCGTGCTGCTGTCCCTTCCTTCGGCCGCTTCCTGATCCTGGAAGGCGCCCGGCCCGAACGATGATCTCGCTCAGCGAAGCCCAGATCATGGCCTGGCTGGTGCCGGTGCTGTGGCCGTTCATCCGCGTGCTGGCGCTGTTCTCGTCCATGCCGGTGCTGGGGCAGCGCAACGTGCCGATCCGCGTGCGCATCGCGCTCGCGTTCTTCATCGCGATCGGCGTCGCCGGCACCGCCGCGCCGACGGCCGCCGCCAACGTGCCACTGGACTCGCCCGCCGCGATCCTGCTGGTCGTGCAGCAGGTGCTGATCGGGCTGTCGCTGGGCTTCGCGGTGCGGGTCATCTTCACCGCCGTCGAGTTCGCGGGCGAGGTCATCGGCCTGCAGATGGGCCTGAACTTCGCCGGCTTCTTCGACCCCGCCACCGCGCAGCAGGCCACCGCCACGAGCAGCCTGTTCTCGACGATGGTGGCCTTCCTGTTCATCGCGATGAACGGCCACCTGCTGGTCATCGACGCCGTCGTGCAGAGCCTGCAGGCCTTCCCCGTCGGGCCCGAGCCGTTCGCGTTCCTGCGCGCGGTGCGGCCCGAGACCTGGGGCGCGGAGATCTTCCGCCTGGGCCTGTGGATCGCGCTCCCGCTGATCGCGATGCTGCTGTTCGTCAACATGATGCTGGGCATCATCGCGCGCGTCGCGCCGCAGATCAGCATCTTCTCGATCGGCTTCCCGATCACGCTGGGCGTGGGCCTGGTGGGCGTGATGTTCACGCTGCCGCTGCTGCAAGGGCCGTTCACGGCGGCGCTCGAGCAGATGCT
>DASQCX010000471.1:0-2511 GCA_035634455.1 Burkholderiaceae bacterium | reverse complement strand
CCCTCCATCATATCATCGGCGAGCCGGAACGTCAAAGCGGACAGCCACGACCCGTCAGCGAGGCGCCAGGCTACCTATAATGGCCGATTCCCTCCCCCGCGAACCGTCGCCGTGAACGCCCCCCTCACCCACGCGCCCCTGCCTGTCGACCCGATGGCCGCCGAGATGCAGGCCGTCGACGACGTCATCCGCCGCCGGTTGACATCCGAAGTCGCGCTCGTCGACCAGATCGCGAACTACATCGTCGGCGCCGGCGGCAAGCGGATCCGCCCGCGCCTGGTGCTGCTGTTCTCGCGCGCGCTGTCGTTCACCGGAGACAGCCGCTTCGAGCTGGCGGCCATCATCGAGTTCATCCACACCGCCACGCTGCTGCACGACGACGTCGTCGACGAGTCGGCGCTGCGGCGCGGCCGCGCGACCGCCAACGCGCTGTTCGGCAACGCCGCCAGCGTGCTGGTGGGCGACTTCCTCTATTCGCGCGCCTTCCAGCTGATGGTGGAAGTAGGCCGCATGCGCGTGCTGGACGTCCTGGCCGACGCCACCAACGTCATCGCCGAAGGCGAGGTCCTGCAGCTGATGAACATGCACGACGCCGACCTGGCCGTCGAGGACTACCTGCGCGTCATCCGCTACAAGACGGCCAAGCTGTTCGAGGCCAGCGCCCGCCTGGGCGCCGTGATCGCCGACGCCCCGCGCGAGGTGGAGGACGCCTGCGCCAACTTCGGCCGCTCGCTGGGCACCGCGTTCCAGCTGGTCGATGACCTGCTCGACTACGAGGGCGACACCACCGCCCTCGGCAAGAACGTCGGCGACGACCTGCGCGAAGGCAAGCCGACGCTGCCGCTGCTGTACGCGATGAGCCACGGCACGCCCGAGGAGGCGGCGCTGATCCGCCATGCCATCGAGCAGGGCGAGGTCGAGCGCCTCGCCGAGATCGTGCAGATCGTGCGCCGCACCGGCGCCATCGCCGCCACCCGCGAGGCCGCGCGCCGCGAGGCCGCGCACGCCCGCGAGCAGCTCGCCGCCCTGCCCGAATCCGACGCGAAGCAACTGCTGCTGGAGCTGTGCGTGCGCTCGGTCGAACGTTCGTCGTGACGCGATCCACGCTCCGGCACTTGTCGGAGCCACGAAATCTGTTCTAGAATGCTTAGCTCAGCGAAACGGAGCGCGCTAAAACGCGCAACGGATCGAGCGAACAGCCGACAAGGCTGGGCCCGCAAGGGCGACGTCAGAGGCTAAACAAGCTTCGCTGAAAACATCGGGGTGTAGCTTAGCCTGGTAGAGCGCTACGTTCGGGACGTAGAGGCCGGAGGTTCGAATCCTCTCACCCCGACCAGAATTTTCCTTGCGACGCAAGGACTTGCAGAAGCCGCGGAAACGCGGCTTCTTGCATTTCGGCACCCGCCCCGGAGGATCGCCGGATCCGAAGCCCCGGCCAGGCCTCAGCCGGCCGGCACGACCGCCACGAACTCGCTGCCCTGCCCGGGCGAACTCTCGACGCTGATGTGGCCGCCCAGGGCCTGCACGACCTGCTTGGTGATCGCCAGGCCCAGCCCGGTGCCCTGGTAGCGCGCGTCGCGCTCCTTGCCCAGCCGGTTGAACGGCAGGAACAGCTGGGCGCGCTGCTGGTCGGTCATGCCCATGCCCGTGTCCTTCACGCGGATCTGCAGTTCCTGCTCCGCGAGGCTGATGCTCGCCTCGACGCGGCCGCCCGGGCGGTTGTACTTGATCGCGTTGCTCAGCAGGTTCATGAAGATCTGCTTGAGCCGCCGCGCGTCGGTCATCACGAGCGTGTCCTGCGACGGCACCTGGACGTCGAGCTCGACGTTGCGCGACTTGGCGGCCTCCGACAGCATCGCCGCGCACTCCCTGGCCGCCAGCCCGATGTCGACGGGATCGCGGTGCAGCTCCACCCCCTTGACCTCGATGCGCGCCATGTCGAGCACGTCCTCGATGAGGCTCAGCAGGTGATCGCCCGCGACATGGATGTTGCGCGACCACTCGTGCTGCAGCGCCGTGAGGCGGCCGTTGTCGCCTTCGTATTCGAGCAGCTGCGAGAAGCCCAGCACCGCGTTGAGGGGCGTGCGCAGCTCGTGGCTCATGTTCGCGAGGAACTCGCTCTTCGCCCGGTTGCTCGCCTCGGCCAGTTCGCGCGCGCGATCGGCGTCCTTCAGGTGCTCGCGTTCGCGCATGGCCGTCTCGAGCTCCGCGGTGCGCTGCCGCACGTGCTCCTCCAGCTCCGCGTTCAGGCGGTCGAGCTCGGCCTGGGCCGCGCGACGCTGCCGCACCTCGCGCTCCAGTTCCGCGACCAGCCTGGTCAGTTGATCGTTGCTCGGCAGCCGCTTCAATGCGGGCAGCTGCAGCCACAGCGCCACCGCCGTCGCCGCCGAGACGGCCGCGGTGATCGCCTTCGTGCCGGCCTGCAGCCAGTAGCCCGGCCACCAGATGGTCAGGATGTCCACCAGGTGCGTCGCGCCGCACAGGAAGATGAACGCCGCGAAGAGCCAGAAG
>DASQCX010000470.1:0-5826 GCA_035634455.1 Burkholderiaceae bacterium | reverse complement strand
GTCGCTGCCCCAGATCGCGGACGTGAGCAGCGACCAGCAGGACCGCGGCCTCGAGGCCTCGCTGGTGATCGATCGCGACACCGCGGCCCGCCTCGGCTTGACGACCAAGCTGATCGACGACGCGCTCTACGACGCCTTCGGCCAGCGCCAGGTCGCGACGATCTACGACGCGCTGAACCAGTACCACGTCGTGATGGAAGCGATGCCCAAGTTCACGCAGACGCCGCTGTCGCTGAAGGACGTGCAGGTGCCGGGCGACGGCAGCAACGCCGCGCCGGCCAGGGGCGCGGCGAGCGCCGCCACGACGACCGCGACGACCGCCGTCAGCGCCAACCCGGGCGCGCGCGACGCCTCCACCGGCGCCACCGTGAACACCAGCGCCCACACGATGATCCCGCTGTCGACGATCGCCGCGTTCAGCGAGGACGCGGCGCGCGCCAGCGTCAACCACCAGGACGGCGAGCTGGCGACGACGGTCTCGTACAACCTGAACCAGGGCTACTCGCTGTCGGACGCCAAGGCGGCGATCGCGCACGCGGAGGCCGCGATCCACATGCCGATCAACGTGCGCGGCAGCGCGCAGGGCACGGCGGCCGCGGCGCAGGACAACAACAGCCAGCAGCCGCTGCTGATCCTGGCCGCGATCGTCGTGATCTACATCGTGCTGGGCGTGCTGTACGAGAGCCTCGTGCATCCGCTGACGGTGCTGTCGACGCTGCCCTCGGCCGGCGTCGGCGCGGTGCTCGCGCTGATGATGTTCGGCATGGAGTTCTCGCTGATCGCGCTGATCGGCGTGTTCCTGCTGATCGGCATCGTCAAGAAGAACGCGATCCTGATCATCGACTTCGCGCTCGAGGCCGAGCGCTCGCGCGGCCTGTCGGCGCACGACGCGGTGCGCGAGGCCTGCCGCCTGCGCTTCCGCCCGATCCTGATGACGACGCTGGCCGCCGCGCTCGGCGCGCTGCCGCTGGCCATCGGCTTCGGCGAAGGCTCCGAGCTGCGCCAGCCGCTGGGTATCGCCATCATCGGCGGCCTCGTCGCCAGCCAGCTGCTGACGCTGCTGACCACGCCGGTGGTCTACCTGCTGCTGGACTCGTGGCGCCGCCGCAGCCCCGACGAGCAGCTGCTCAGCCGCCACGCGTCCGACCCGAACCAACCCCTCCCGTCCCGCGCCACGCCGGCGGCCACGGGCCATTGAAGACGACCATGGGCACTCCCCTTCCCTGCACCACGCCACGAGCCGCGCGCACGCCAGCGCCGTGCGCCCTCGCACCCGCCCGCGTCACGCGCCTCGCGCGCGCTGCGCGTGCGACCCTCGCCGCCGCCGGCATCTCCGCGCTCGGCGCCTGCACCGCGCTCGCGCCGTCGCAAAAGGCGGACGCGCCGACCGCGGCCCGCTTCCTCGAGACCCCGCCCGGCTGGATGGCCGCCGCGCCCGCCGACACGCTGTCGCGCGGCCCGTGGTGGACGCTGTTCGACGATCCGGTGCTCAACCAGCTGGCGCCGCAGGTCGCGGTGTCGAACCAGAACGTCGCCGCCGCGGCCGCCGCCGTCGAGGAATCGCGCGCGGCCCTGCGCGAGCAGCGCGCGTCGTTCTTCCCGACGCTGTCGCTGGATGCCGGCGTCACGCGCTCGGGCGTCGGCGGCAAGACCAGCACCACGACGTCGACCGGCTCGACATCCACCACCACGTCGACGTCCCGCAACAGCACGAAGTTCTCGCTGGGCCTCGGCGCGAGCTGGGAACCCGACCTGTGGGGCCGCATCGCCAACGACGTGTCCGCGGCGCAGGCCACCGCGCAGGCCAGCGAGGCCGACCTCGCCAACGCGACGCTGTCGGCGCAGGCGAGCTTCGTCACCGACTACCTCTCGGTGCGCGAGGCCGACGCCGAGATCCTCACGCTGCAGACCACCATCGAGGGCTACCAGCGCGCGCTGCAGATCACGCAGAACCGCTACGCCGCGGCGATCGCGCAGAAGAGCGACGTGCTGCAGGCGCAGACCACGCTCGCCAGCGCGCAGGCCGACCTCGCCGCCCTGCGGCAGACGCGCGCGCAGCTGTTCCACGCGATGGCCGTGCTCGCCGGCCAGGCGCCCGCCGCCTTCACCTTGCCCGCGGGCGACTGGAACGCGACCACGGTGCCCGCGATCCCCGTGGGCCTGCCGTCCGACCTGCTGCAGCGCCGGCCCGACATCGCGTCTGCCGAGCGCAAGGTGGCCGCCGCCAACGCCGACATCGGCGTCGCGCGCGCCGCGTACTTCCCGTCGCTGACCCTCAGCGCCAGCGGCACGCAGGGCGCGACGCGGCTGTCCGACCTGTTCAACGCGTCGTCGTTCGCGTGGTCGCTGGGCGTGTCGCTCGCGGAGACGATCTTCGACGGCGGCGCCCGCACGGCCAAGGTCGACGAGGCGCAGGCCACGTGGAAGCAGGCCGTCGCGCAGTACCGCGAGACGGTGCTGGAGTCGTTCTCCGCGGTCGAGGACCAGCTCTCCGCCGCGGCGTCGCTGGAGGAACAGCAGGCGTTGCGCCGCGTCGCCTCGCAGGCCGCCGACCAGACCGAGCAGGAGATGCAGAACCGCTACAAGCAGGGCCTGGTCGCCTACACCGACGTGGTGACGGCGCAGGCCTCGGCGCTGAGCGCGCGGCGTTCGCTGATGCAGGTGTCGCTGAGCCGCCAGACGGCGGCGATCAGCATGGTCTCTGCGCTGGGCGGCGGCTGGTCGACCCAGCAGCTGACCAGGGACTGAGGCGCGGCCGGCATCGCGCCGGCCGCCGCCGCATCAGGGCAGATGCACGAGCTCGATCGGCGCGCGCCCGCTGGCCGCGCTGATCAGGCCCAGCACGCGGCCCGGCTCGCTGCCCAGCATGCTCCAGTCGAAGCGCCAGGACCAGTTCTGGTCGCCGACCGTGCCCGGCGTGTTCATGCGATGCGCGCTGCCCAGGCCCAGCACGTCCTGCAGCTGGAACACGGCGACGTTGGCCACCGAGTTGCAGCAGGCGCGGATCATCGCCCAGTGGATGTCGTCGCCGCCGCTGGCCAGGTAGCTGCCGACGTAGGCGCGCTCGTGCGGGCTCGCGTTGTCCCACCAGCCGCGCGCGGTGTCGTTGTCGTGCGTGCCGGTGTAGGCGATGGTGTTGGCCACGTAGTTGTGCGGCAGGAACTCGTTGCTCGCGTCGCCGCCGAAGCCGAACTGCAGGATGCGCACGCCGGGGTAGCCGCAGCCGTCGCGCAGCGCGTGCACGTCGGGCGTGATGAAGCCCAGGTCTTCCGCGACGATGGGCAGCGGGCCGAGGGCGCGCGCGATCGCGTCGAACAGCGCTTTGCCCGGGCCGGTGCGCCAGGTGCCCTCGCGCGCCGTCGGGCACGAGGCCGGGATCTCGTAGTAGCCGGCGAAGCCGCGGAAGTGGTCGATGCGGAACACGTCGGCCTGCTCCAGCGCGCGGCACACGCGCGCCGTCCACCAGGCGAAGTCCTCCTGGGCCATGCGGTCCCAGTGGTACAGCGGGTTTCCCCAGCGCTGGCCGTCGACCGCCATCGCATCGGGCGGGCAGCCGGCGACCACCGTGGGCTGGAAGTTCTCGTCCAGCGTGTAGAGGTCGGGCCGCGCCCAGACGTCCGCGCTGTGGTGCGCGACGAAGATCGGCAGGTCGCCCATGAGGAAGACGCCGCGCGCGTTGGCGTACTTCTTGACCGCCGACAGCTGCGTGTCGAACTGCCACTGCACGAACTGCCAGAACGCGATCTCGTCGGCGTGCTTCGTGCGCGCCGCGGCGAGCGCGGCGGGCGTGCGGCGCTGCAGGCCGGCGTCCCATTCCCACCAGGGCTTGTAGCCGGAGCCGGTCTCCAGCGCCATGAACAGCGCATAGTCGTCCAGCCACGAGGCGTGCTCGGTGCACCAGGCGGCGAAGGCGTCGCGCTCGCCCGCGCCGGCCTTCGCCGCGAAGCCCTTGGCCGCCGCGCGCAACTGGGCGATGCGCCAGGGGATGACCTTGCCGTAGTCCACGCGATGCGGGTCGAAGCCGCCTTCGGGCAGCACCGGCGCCGCGAGCCAGCCCGTGTCCACGAGCGGCTCCAGCGCCACCATCAGCGGGCTGCCCGCGAACGCGGACACGCTCTGGTACGGCGAGTTGCCCGGCCCGATCGGCGCCGTGGGCAGCAGTTGCCAGACCGTCTGGCCGGCCGCGACGAGCCAGTCGACGAACTCGAAGGCCGCGGGACCGAAGTCGCCGATGCCGTGCGGGCCGGGCAAGGAGGTGGTGTGCAGCAGCACGCCGGCGGAGCGCTTTTGGAGGTCCATGGGATGTGACTCAGGCGGTCTTTTGACGGAGCACCACCAGCGATCGCGCCGGCAGGTGCAGGGATTGGGCGAGGACGGCGTCGGGCGGGAGCTCGGCCTGCAGCTCGAGGCTGGAGTCGAGCGCCAGCCGCCAGAAGCCGGCCGGCAGGCGGAAGTCGAGCGCGCGATCCTCGCCGTTGAAGATCACGAGCAACGCGGGGTCGGCCGGCGGCGCGGCGGCCGGCGCCGGGTCGATGCGGCAGGCGAAGGACTGCGCCTTCTCGTCGTGCCAGTCGGCCGCGGCCATCTCGTGGCCGCGCGGGCTGAGCCAGGTCAGGCGCGGCGCGCCGGCGCCGGAACGCCAGTCGACCGGACGCAGCGTGGCATGCGCGCGGCGCAGCGCGAGCACGTCGGCGACGAAGCGCTGCAAGCCGGTGTCGGCGGTCGACCAGTCCAGCCAGGCCAGCGGGCCGTCGTGGCAGTACGCGTTGTTGTTGCCCTGCTGGCTGTGGCCGATCTCGTCGCCGGCGCACAGCATGGGCGTGCCCTGCGCGAGCAGCAGCGTGGCCATCATCGCGCGGCGGACGCGGGCGCGCTGCTCGAGGATACGCGGGTCGCTCGTCGGGCCCTCGGCGCCGAAGCTGGCGCAGGGCTCGCCCTCGCGGCCGTCGCGGTTGCCTTCGCCGTTGGCCTCGTTGTGCTTGCGGTCGTGGCTGGTGAGGTCGGCCAGTGTGAAGCCGTCGTGCACGGCGATGAAGTTGACCGAGGCCAGCGGCGAGCGCTGACCGTGGTTGAACAGGTCGCTCGACGCCGTGAAGCGGCGCGCCAGCTCGCCGCAGCCCACCGCCTGCGGCGTGCCGGCAAGCAGCCAGTAGCGGCGCACGGTGTCGCGGAACTTGTCGTTCCATTCCAGCCAGCGGCCGGGGAAGCGGCCGACCTGGTAGCCGTCGGGCGCCGCGTCCCAGGGCTCCGCGATCAGGTGCACGCGCGCGAGGACGGGATCCTGGCGCAGGGCGACGAAGAACGCCGCGTCGGGCGCGAACCCGTGCTTCGTACGTCCGAGCACCGGCGCGAGGTCGAACCGGAAGCCGTCGACGCCCATCTCCGTCACCCAGTAGCGCAGCGAATCCAGCACGAACTGCGTGACCTGCGGATGCGCCACGTCGACCGTGTTGCCGCAGCCGGTGAGGTTCTCGAAGCGGCTCGCGTCGTCGGGCATCAGCCGGTACCAGCTGGCGTTGTCGAGGCCGCGGAAGCTGAGCGTGGGGCCGGCCTCGTTACCCTCCGGGGTATGGTTGTAGACGACGTCCAGCACGACTTCCAGGCCGTGCTCGTGCAACGTCGCCACCATCGCGCGGAACTCGGCGTTGACGGCCGACGGGTCGTCCGGCGTGGCCGACAGCCGCGGATCGGGGCAGAAGAAGCCCAGCGTGTTGTAGCCCCAGTAGTTGGTCAGGCCGCGGCCGGCGAGCGCGGGCTCGTCGACGTGGTACTGCACCGGCAGCAGCGACAGCGTCGTCACGCCGAGCGCCTTGAAGTGCGCGATCG
>DASQCX010000469.1:0-3870 GCA_035634455.1 Burkholderiaceae bacterium | reverse complement strand
GGCCGTCGTACTTGCCGCCGTTGCGCACGGTGTCGTAGTGGCTGCCGGTGATCAGCCGCGGCGCGGCGCGATCGCTGCCGTGGTAGACGCCGACGACGTTGCCGACCGCATCGATCGTCACCTCGTCGAAGCCGCAGTCCTCGCGCATCCAGGCGGCGAGCTGCGCGGCGACGGCGCGGTGGGCGTCGGTCAGGTAGGTCGTCGTCAGCTCGCCGCGTTCCGCGTAGCCGGGCTCGCTGAAGCGCGCGAGCGACTCGGCCCAGTCCCACACGAGGTTGCCTTGCGCGGGCGAGGTCGCGAACTTGTCGTCGAGGCGGATCTCGGCGATGCGGTCGATGTTGCGCAGCGCCTCGGCGAACTCGAAGTCGGGGTGGTTCGCGGCGCGGCGCTCGAAGGCGGCGATGATCTGGTGGCGCGTCAGGCCCGCGCCGCGCGGGCCGCGCACGGCGAGGATGAACGGGAAGCCGAACTTCGCGTTGTAGGCCGCGTTGAGCTCGCCGATGCGCGCGAACTCCGCGGGCGTGCAGGCCGTCAGGCCCGCCTTGCCCTGCTCGCTGGTGCTCTCGGCCGTCAGCGTCTTTGCGACCATCGCCTTGCCGGCGAGCTCCGGGTGGGCGCGGATCAGCCCGAGCTGGGCCTCGCGCCCGGCCGCGCGCACCGCGCGCACGAGGGCGTTCTTGAGCGCGGCCAGGCTCGCGAACGGGCGCGCGTCGTACGCGGCCTCGGCGATCCACGGCGAATGCTCGTAGGTGCCGTCCAGGAGCGCGACGAACTCGGCGCGCGACGCGGCGTTGAGCCGCTCGAGGGTGAGGGTGGACATGTTCATTCCCAGACGAAGGCCTGGTTCGGGTCGATGGGGTGGACCAGCTTCCAGTGCCGCGCGATGTCGACGCGGCGCGTGATCCACACGCGCTCGTGGCGCTGCACGTGGTCGAGGAAACGCTGCAGCGCGCGCATGCGGCCGGGGCGGCCCAGCAGGCGGCAGTGCATGCCGATGCTCATCATCGTGGGGCGCTCGTCGCCCTCGGCGTAGTGCACGTCGAAGGCGTCGCGCAGGTACTGGAAGAACTCGTCGCCGTGGCTGTAGCCCTGCGGCAGGGCGAAGCGCATGTCGTTGGCGTCCAGCGTGTAGGGCACGACGAGGTGCGGAGCCAGCGAGCCGTCGGTCTTGCGCACCTGCAGCCAGAAGGGCAGGTCGTCGCCGTAGTAGTCGCTGTCGTACTCGAAGCCGCCGGCGTCGACGACGAGGCGGCGCGTGGCGGGGCTGTCGCGCCCGGTGTACCAGCCCGCGGGGCGCTGGCCCAGCACGCGCTGGAACGATTCGAGGGCGGCCTGCAGGTGCGCGCGCTCGGTGGCCTCGTCCATCGCCTGGTACGAGATCCAGCGCCAGCCGTGGCACGCGATCTCGTGGCCCAGTTCGACGAAGGCGGCGGCGACCTCGGGGCTGCGCTCGAGCGCCATGCCCACGCCGAACACCGTCAGCGGCAGGCCGCGGCGCTCGAACTCGCGCAGGATGCGCCAGACGCCGACCCTCGAGCCGTATTCGTAGATGCTCTCCATGCTCAGGTGGCGCGCCGGGAAGGCGGCCGGGTTGAACATCTCGGAGAGGAACTGCTCGCTGCCGGGGTCGCCGTGCAGCACGCAGTTCTCGCCACCTTCCTCGTAGTTCAGGACGAACTGCACGGCCACGCGCGCGTTGCCCGGCCACTGCGCATGCGGCGGATTCGCGCCGTAGCCGCGCAGGTCGCGCGGGTACGGCATGGGGTGTGTGGTGGCTGTCATGGCTCAGCCTTGCGGACGCAGCACGGAGGCGAGGTCCGGCGTGCGGGGATCGAGGCGCAGGTTGCGTTCGACGGCCTCGAGGTGGCGCTCCATCAGCTTCGCGGCGGCGCGGCCGTCGCGCTTGGCCAGCGCCTCGACGATGTCGACGTGCTCCTCCTGCGAATGCTCGGCCGAATGGCTGGACTGGTACATCAGCGCGATCAGCTGCGAGCGCGAGAGCAGGTCGGCGATGAGCTCGGCCAGCACCTCGTTGCCCAGCAGGCGCGCGAGCACGACGTGGAAGTCGGCCAGCAGCCGGGTGCGGCCCGACACGTCCACGCGCGACACGGCCTGGCGCTCGTCGCGCAAGTGCTGCCGCAGCTGCTCGACCTGCTTGTCGGTGATCTGCGCGGCGAGCTGCCGCACCATGCCGCCCTCGATCAGCCGGCGCACCTGGAACACCTGGCGCGCCTCGTCGATGCTGGGCGTGGCGACGAACGCGCCGCGCGCGGGCTCCAGCGTGACGAGGCGGTCGCGGCTCAGCTGGTTCAGCGCCTGGCGCACGACGGTGCGCGAGACGTCGAACACGTCGGCGATCTGCTGCTCCACCAGGCGCGTGCCGGGCATCAGCCGGCGTTCGACGATGGCGGTCGTGATGGAGTCGACGATGCCGTCGGTGACGCTGGCCGCGGCGCGGCCCGCGCGCGGGGCGTCGACGAGTTGCAGGTGGGCGGCGGGTTTCCTGGCCATGGGGTCGCGTCGGAACTTGGATTGGATGCAAAAGTGTATACAGTTAATCGCACCGAATGCAAGCACATGACGCCAGCATGGTGCCGATCGTGCGTTGACGGAGTGCTTGTTCGAGCGCCTTTCCATTGGTCGGCCAAGGTGGCCCGACGCAACGGCCAAGGGTTATCCCTCGATCGTTGGGCATGAATAACTGTATACAGTCATGTCCATGTCGCAGCGGGTGCGGCGCTCCTTGGCGGGTCTGGTCGACGCGCGAACGGTGGCCGTTGCACGCGACTCTCCAGCCTCACAGGGCCCGCCGTGGTGAGGAAACTGCAATGCGGTTCGCGCTCGAACCCGGGCGCCGCATCCCGTGACCTGGAGAACGGGAATGGACAGCTACCTTCTCGACTGGGCCAACCTGCTGCTGCGGTGGGCCCACGTCATCACAGCGATCGCCTGGATCGGTGCGTCGTTCTACTTCGTCCTGCTGGACAACAGCCTCACCAGGCCCGACAGCGACGAGCTCAAGGGCAAGGGCGTCGACGGCGAACTGTGGGCCGTGCATGGCGGCGGCTTCTACCACTCGAACAAATACATGGTGGCGCCGCGCTGGCGGCCGCTGCCGGAGAACCTGCACTGGTCGTACTGGGAGAGCTATTCGACCTGGCTCACCGGCTTCGGCCTGCTGACGGTGCTGTACCTGTTCAACGCCAGCAGCTTCCTGGTCGACCGCAGCGTGCACGCCTGGGCGCCGAGCGCCGCGATCGCGGCGGCGCTCACCTTCCTGCTGCTGTTCTGGATCGTCTACGACACGATCTGCCGCACGCTGGGCCGCGGGCCCAACGGCGACATGGTGGTGGGGGTGGGCGTGTTCCTGCTGGTGGTCGCCTGCGCCTGGTGCGTGTGCCACCTGTTCGCCGGGCGCGCGGCCTTCCTGCTGATGGGCGCGATGATGGCCACGGCGATGACGGCCAACGTGTTCTTCTGGATCATCCCCGGCCAGCGCAAGGTGGTCGCGCAGCTGCGCGCGGGGCAGGAGCCGGACAAGATCCACGGCATCCGCGGCAAGCAGCGCAGCGTGCACAACACCTACTTCACGCTGCCGGTGATCTTCGCGATGCTGTCGAACCACTACGGCTTCCTCTACCAGGGCGCGGACAACTGGGTGGCGCTGATCGGCGTGATGCTGGCGGGCGCGCTGATCCGCCACAGCTTCGTGTCGCGCCACAAGGCGCACGTGCTGGGCCTGCGCACGCCGTGGGAGCACGCGTTCGTCGGCGTGGTGATCCTGATGGGCGTGCTGATCGGGCGCGTGCCCAAGCCGCCCGAGGCGGTCGCCGCTGCCGCGCCCGCCCCCGCGACGGTCACGTCTGTCGC
>DASQCX010000468.1:0-2013 GCA_035634455.1 Burkholderiaceae bacterium | reverse complement strand
TGCGCAGGTGCAGCTCGCCGAGTCCGTAGACGACCGTCTCGTGCGTGCTCGCGACCTGCTCGATGCGCAGGCACGGATCCTCGTCGACGGAACGCTGCACCAGATCCCACAGCCGCTGCTCGTCGCCATGGCGCTTGGGCTGGATCGCGATGCCGTGCACCGGCACCGGGAACTGCAGCGGCTTCAGGTGGATGTGGCTGTCCTCGGCGGCGTCGTGCAGCACGGCGTCGAAATGCAGCGCGTCGACCTTGGCGATGGCGCAGATGTCGCCCGGCAGCGCCCGTGCGATCTCGACGTGCTCGCCGCCCTGCAGCCGGAACAGGTGGCCGACCTTGAACGGCTTGCGGCCGTCGCCGACGAACAGCTGGCTGTCGCGCGTGATCGTGCCCTGGTGCACGCGCAGCACGCCCATCTTGCCGACGTACGGGTCGACGGTGACCTTGAACACGTGGGCCAGCACGTGCTTGCCGGCGTCGGGCGACGCGTGGACCAGGCTCGCGTCCGCGCCGGCGCCGTCGAGGAAGTCCGGGGGGTTGCCCTCGGTCGGGTCGGGCAGCAGCTTGGCGAAGACGTCCAGCAGCTCGACGATGCCCGAGCCGGTGCGGGCGGAGACGAAGCACACGGGGATCAGGTGGCCCTCGCGCAGCGCCTGCTCCAGCGGCGCGTGCAGTTCGGTGGCCTCGACGTCGCCCTGGTTCAGGTAGCGGTCGACGAACTCGGCGTCGACCTCGACCACCTGCTCGACCAGCGCCTGGTGCGCGGCCTCGGGCGAGGAGAAGTCGGTGTCGCCGTCGCGGTTGAAGAAGCAGTCGACGACGCGCGCGCCGCCGTCCGCTGGCAGGTTCAGCGGCAGGCACTCGCGGCCGAAGACCTCGCGGATCTGCGCGAGCACGTCTTCGCAGCGGGCGCCGGGCACGTCGATGCGGCTGACGATGATCATGCGATCCAGCTTGCGCTCGGCCGCGTGGGCCATCATGCGCACGGCGGTCGAGTCGACCCCGGACGTGGCGCTGACGACGATGGCCGCGGTCTCGACGGCCTCGAGCGCGGGCAGCGACTGCCCGACGAACTCGAGCGCCCCGGGCGTGTCGAGCAGCTGGATGCGGATGCCGTCGTGCTCGCAGTTGACGACGGCGGTGTTGAGCGAATGGCCGACGCGCTTCTCGAGCGGGTCGTGGTCGCTGACGGTCGAGCCGCGTTCGACGCTGCCGGGCTGCTTGAGGGCGCCGGCGCGCAGCAGCAAGGCCTCGGTGAGCGTCGTCTTCCCGGTGGCCGAGGCGCCCACCAGGGCCACGTTGCGGATCGCCGCAATGTCGGTTGATTCGAGGATCGTCATGGCGCGTGTCTCCACGGGCCGTGACGCCAGGCGGCACCGCGACGACCCGAACCGCGTCACGGCCGGATGGCAGGGTCCGCCAGCCTACGCCGCTCGGGGCGGGTGTGCAATGGGCGGCTAACCCGCTCTACTGGAACGCGACCTCGGCGAACCCGCGCAGCTTGCGGCTGTGCAGCTTGTCCACCCCCGCCCCGCGCAGGATCTCGAGCGCGCGGATGCCGATGCGCAGGTGCTGCTCGACGCGCTCGCGGTAGAAGTGGTTGGCCATGCCGGGCAGCTTGATCTCGCCGTGCAGCGGCTTGTCCGACACGCACAGCAAGGTGCCGTAGGGCACGCGGAAGCGGAAGCCGTTGGCGGCGATGGCGGCCGATTCCATGTCGAGCGCGATCGCGCGGCTCTGGCTGAAGCGGCGCTCCGGCCCCGGATGCGGCAGCAGCTCCCAGTTGCGGTTGTCGGTCGAGGCCACGGTGCCGGTGCGCATCACGCGCTTCAAGTCGACGCCCGAGAGCTGCGAGATGTCGGCCACGGCCTGCTCGATCGCGACCTGCATCTCCGCCAGCGCCGGGATCGGCGCCCACAGCGGCAGTTCCTGGTCGAGCACATGGTCTTCCCGCACATAGCCGTGGGCGAGGACATAATCGCCGAGCTTCTGCGTCGTGCGCAGGCCGGCACAATGC
>DASQCX010000467.1:0-4857 GCA_035634455.1 Burkholderiaceae bacterium | reverse complement strand
CAGGAGGCCTCGATCGCGCTGAACAGCTATCAGGTCGGCCCGGGCCTGCTGAGCGCGAACGTGTCGTACGACCGCGCCAACGTCAACGACCTGATCCACCAGTCCGAGCTGATCGGCGGCAACTACCGCATCGGCATGTTCCGCGTGAACGGCGGCTACGTGCACTACACGGCCGAGCAGGGTGCGGGCAACGGCGCCGGCACGCGCACCGACAACTCGTGGACGGTGTCGATGAGCCTGCTGCCCACGCCCGAGAACGAGATCGCGCTGGGCTTCAACGAGATGAAGGGCAACCACGCCGGCTTCAACGGCGGCGGCAAGATCATCAACCCGTTCGGCAGCACCTCCGGCGTCTCGACCTTCGCCAACGGCTCGAAGAAGGCGATCTACGCGTCCTACATGTACCACGTCGACAAGCAGCTCGACCTCTATGTGGCCGGCGACCACTTCACGGTGGACGGCGGCTGGGTGCTGGGCGACGCGCAAGGCAACGGCAACAAGTTCGGCGCTGGCCAGACCTACAACAACGAGACCGAGTTCGCGGCCGGCGTGCGCTACAAGTTCTGATGCACGACGAGGCGCGCGGGACACCCCCGCGCGCCCTCGCCGAAGAATCGACGGGCTTCCCGCTTGCGGCGAAGCCCGTTTGCGCTTGTGCTTGTACTAGCGCCGCGGGTCGCCCGCGGCAACGCCGCCCTGGCCCGGCGGAAGCGTGGCCAGCGCGGCCTCGGCGGCCTGCAGCAGCGGCAGCAGCTGGTTGCCGTGCGCCGGCGCCCAGACGACGCCCACGCGCGCGGCCAGCGGCAGGCGCGCGACGCCGACGTTGACCGGCGCCGCCAGCGCCTGCGCGACCTTGAACGCGACGCGCTCGGCCTCCTCGGCCTGGCGCAGGTCGACCAGCATCGCGGCGAACTGGCCGCGATCCAGGCGCACGGCCGTGTCCGTCTTGCGCAGCTCGAAGTGCAGGCGACCGGCGGTGGCGCGCAGGACGTCGTCGCCGACGCTGCGGCCGTACTGCGCGCACAGTTCGTCGAAGCCGTCGATCTCGATGAGCATGAACGCCAGCACGCTCTTCTGCCGCGCGGCGCGCAGCAGCGCCATCTCGGCGCGATCCTGCAGCACGGCGCGCGTGGGCAGGCCGGTGAGGCTGTCGTGGTGCGTCAGGCGCAGCGGGGAGTTCTCGCCGCCGTGGTGCAGCGGCTCGACGGCGATCAGGCCGACGACCTGGCCGCGGTGGTCGCGCAGCGCGCCCACGTTCAGGCGCGTCGGATGCGGCGAGCCGTCCTTGTGGCGCAGCACCCATTCGTGCTCGCTGGGCACGCCGTCGCGCGCGAGCGCCGTGCCGAGCACGCCGGCGTCCGCCACCACGTGCTCGCCGAGGATGACCGACAGCTCGGCGGCGCGCGCCTCGAGCTCCTCCTGCGCGATCAGGCTGCCCGCGACGGGCCGGCCCGCGAGCTCGTCGCGGCCGTAGCCCAGCCGCTCGGCGGCCACCGGGTTGATCCAGCGTATCCGGCTGTGGCCGTCGACGCCCAGCACGACACCGGGATACGCATCCAGCAGCAACTGCTGCACTTCTCCGAGCTCCAGCCAGGTGTGGGACTGCGGATCCAGGGTGGCGTGTTGGCTGTCCATCGATCCAGTCTCTCACCGACGGGGCGTCGGCGACAAGTCCTCGGCTCTGCGTACGAACCCGATGGTTGCGGCGCGCGATGTCGCGTACCGTGCGCGCTGTTCAAATACGTGCCATGACCATCGTCTCCGCCCCGATCGTTCGCATCCGGGTGATCCCTTCCGTCGCCGTCCACGAGCCGGCATGATGGAAGCGTTCGCCCTCGGCGCGCTCGTCGGCCTGCTGCTCGCGCTCACCGGCGCGGGCGGCGGGATCCTCGCCGTGCCCCTGCTCGTGTTCGCGCTGCACCTGGGCCTGGCCGAGGCCGCGCCCATCGGACTGCTGGCCGTGGGCCTGGCCGCGGCGATGTCGGCCGCGCTCGGGTTGCGCGACGGCATCGTGCGCTACCGCGCCGCCGCGCTGATGGGCGGCCTCGCGCTGGCGCTGGCGCCGGTCGGCGTCGCGGCCGCGCAGCGCGTGCCCAACGCGCCGCTGACGCTCGCGTTCGCCGCGGTGCTGGCGCTGTCGGCCTGGCGCATGTGGCAGCGGGCGCGTCACGCGCTGCGCGCCTGCGACGCGCCCGCGCGCGCGGCGCTGCCCTGCGTGCTCGATTCGCGCGATGGCCGCCTCGTGTGGACGCGCCCCTGCGCGCAGGCGCTGGCCGTCACCGGCGTGGCCGCGGGCCTGCTCAGCGGCCTGCTGGGCGTGGGCGGCGGCTTCGTCATCGTGCCCGCGCTCACGCGCTTCACGGAGCTGTCGGCGCGCAGCATCGTCGCGACCTCGCTGGCCGTGATCGCGCTCGCCTCGATCGGCGGCGTCGGCGCCGCGGCCTGGCACGGCGCGATCGCATGGGACATCGCGCTGCCGTTCGCCGTCGGCTCGGTGCTGGCCTCGCTGCTCGCGCGCGCGATCGCGGCGCGCGTGGCCGGGCCGCGGCTGCAGCAGGGGTTCGCGGTCGTCAGTGCTGGCGTCGCGCTGCTGCTGGTCGCGCGGGTGCTGGGCGTGCTGGCACGCTAGTCGGCGTAGCGCAGGGGCAGGGCGGTCGTGAACTTCAGCTGCTCCATCGCGAAGCTGGAGCTGACGTCGAACAGCTGCGTCCCCGCGATCAGCCGCTTGTAGACGCCGTCGTAGGCGGCGATGTCGGGCACGACGATGCGCAGCAGGTAGTCCACGTCGCCGCTCATGCGGTAGAACTCGACCACCTCCGGGATAGCTTCGACGGTGGCGTGGAAGCGTTCGAACCAGGCCTGGCTGTGCTGGTTGGTCTTGATGTTGACGAACACCGTCACGCCGACGTTGACGCTCTTCGGATCGACGAGCGCCACGTTGCCGGTGACGACGCCGGCGTCCTTCATGCGCTGGATGCGGCGCCAGCAGGGCGTCGTCGACAGCTGCACCGCGGCCGCGAGCTCGGCGATGGGGGTGTCGCAATCGAGCTGCAGCATCTCCAGCAGCTTGCGATCGATGGCATCCAGTTTCATGATTGGCCCTTCGAGAAGAACGAAATTCTATTTCGAGACGAGCCGCGGCGGCGCACGAATTCGACCCCGCGCCCTCGTCGGCGGCTGCGATGTGGGACGATGTCGCCCGACATGACGCCGCCCTTCTCGCTCGCTTCCTACCCCTCCTTTCTCCGATTCTGGGCAGGCCGCGTGGCCGGCACCATGGGCAACCAGATGGTCATGGTGGCCGTCGGCTGGCAGATGTACGACCTGACGCACAGCGCCTGGAACCTGGGCCTGGTCGGCCTGTTCCAGTTCGTGCCCGCGCTGGCGCTCGCCCTCGTCTCGGGCCACGTCGCCGACCACCACGACCGCCGCCACATCGTGTCCTTGGCGCTGCTGCTGCAACTGTTCGTGGCGCTCGTTCTGCTGCTGGCCACGCACGAGCGCTGGATCTCGCGCGACCTGATCCTGGGCGTATCGCTGCTGCTGGGCGTGGCACGCGCGTTCCAGATGACGGCGCAGCAGGCGCTGACGCCGCTGCTGGTGCCGGCGTCCGTCCTGTCGCGCGCGATGGCGTTCGGCTCCTCGGGCATGCAGGCCGCGATCATCGGCGGCCCGGCGCTCGGCGGCTTCCTGTACGCGGCGGGCGCCAGCGTGGTCTACGTCGTCTGCGCGGTGCTGTTCGTGCTGGCCGCGGGCCTCGTGTGGAGCGCGCGCTACGACCACAAGCCCGCGCCGCGCGCGCCGGTGACGATGGACACGCTGCTGGCCGGCGTGCGCTTCATCCGCGCGAAGCCGGTGGTGCTGGGCGCGATCTCGCTGGACCTGTTCGCGGTGCTGCTGGGCGGCGCCGTGGCGTTGCTGCCGATCTACGCGCGCGACATCCTGCACGTCGGCCCCGAGGGCCTGGGCCTGCTGCGCGGCGCGCCGGCGATGGGGGCGTTGCTGATGTCGCTGGTGCTGGCGCGCTGGACGATCCGCTCGCGGGCGGGGGCGATCCTGTTCTCGTGCGTGGCGATCTTCGGCCTGACCACCATCGTGTTCGGGGTGTCGACGTCGTTCTGGCTGTCGATGGCGATGCTGTTCGTCAACGGCGCGGTCGACATGGTGAGCGTGGTGGTGCGGCAGACGCTGGTGCAGCTGGATACGCCGGACGAGATGCGGGGGCGGGTCAGCGCGGTCAATGCGATCTTCATCGGGGCGAGCAATCAGCTTGGGGAGTTCGAGTCGGGGGCGACGGCGGCGTTGTTTGGCCCGGTCGGGGCGGTTGTTGTTGGAGGCGTGGGGACGCTGGCGGTCGTTGGTTTGTGGATGCGGTGGTTTCCTGAGTTGCTTCGTCGGCGCAGTCTGACCGAAGGGTGAGTTCTTTGCCTGCGGCGCTGGTTGGCTTTGCTTCGCAAAGCCGCCCAGCGCCGCAGGCACTCTCCCGACAACCGAAGTCACGCCGAAAGGACGGTCACCCGCGGCCACCGCTGCACGTATTGCTTGCTCGCAACCCGCGACCGATAGGTCTCCACGCTGACCCGCGCCGGATTGCGTCGCACGACCATCCCGAACAGGTCGTCGAGCCCGTGCGGCGCAATCACGTGCACGCCGTCGGCGTCGTCCAGCCACAGGCCGACCGCCGTCGCGTACTCTGGCCAGCTCGCGACGGCCTCGTCCAGCGAGCGCAGCGGCGACACCGGATGACCGAAGTGCTGCCCGAACCACAGATGCACGCTCGCCTGGTTCGTGACCTCCCACGGCAGTTCGGGCGCCATCGATTGCAGGCGCTGCTGCAACCGCGCGTCGCGCGCAGCC
>DASQCX010000466.1:0-1854 GCA_035634455.1 Burkholderiaceae bacterium | reverse complement strand
ACGTGCGGGCGCTGGACAGGCTGTGCGACCCCGGCGCACCGACGCGCCAAGTACGTCGTTCCGTCGATGCCGAACAGGAGCGAGCTAGCGCGCTGGCGGAGTGGCACGGCCTCCTGTTGGAAAACCTGGTGGACACTAAGGGCGGTCTGCTCGACAGGATTGCGGTGCACTCCGCCTTGGGCGGTGCGGAGCAGATGTTCCTCTCCGCGCGGCTCGCGCACCGACACGGCAACACCGGCGTCGCCCGCGACCTGGTGGCGCGATGTCTGCGAAAGCTGCCCGGTCACAAAGACTTCCGCGAGTTCGCTGCCGAGATCGGCGCGACGGCCCCGGCGTAAGCACCGCCTGCTCGACTACCGCAAGCCGAGCGCGGCGCGCAGCCGGTCGGCGTCCATGCCGACGCGGCCGGCTTCACCGGCGGGGAACGTGGCGAGGAGCTTGATCAGGTCGGCGCGTCGGGTGGGGTCGTCGGCGGCCTGCCGCGGCGTGTGGCCGTCGAGCGCGGGGATGGGCTCATCGAGCCAGCTGGTCTCGTAGTCGCGGACGAACTCGTCGAGGAACGCGGCCAGCTCGGGGTCGTCGGGGTCGAGCGCTTCCTCGCCGGTAATTGGCAGATGCTTGGCCAGCTCGGCGGCCTCGCGGGCGTCGCGCAGCGGGCGGCGGGAGTCGTCGAGCACGTTCATCGCAGGGTCGAGGCGGGCCAGCGTGGCCAGCACGCGGTCCATCCGCTTCTCGCTGTTGGCTTCCGCCCGCAGCGTGTCGCCGTCGAGGACCAGCGCGGCGCGGATCCGTGGCATGCCCTGGGTGGTGACGTGCTCGAACCACCGCGGCGGCTCGTCGCCGTCGACTCGGTCGTAGGTGTCGTCGAGCGCGGCCTGGATCCCGGCCGGGTCGCCGACGCGCACGGTGGCCTCGCAGATCGCCAGCGGATCGCCCTCGGTGTTGGCCAGCGCCGGCGGCGCCAACCGGCGGCTCAGCTGCGCTATCAGCGTCACCGGGTCGGGTCCGGTGTCGAGCAGGTCGATCAGCGGGTCGCGCTCGTGCAGCGCGACCGGTTCCAGCCCGCCGAAGAACTGCATGGTGTCCCCAGCAGGCACTACGCGTGCGCACACCAATTGCCCGGGCTTCAGTTGGCGGCTGGCCGTCCGCTCACGCACCTCGTGCGTGTCGCCGGTGCGCAGGTCGCGCACGGTGACGCCGTTGCCGGGGTGCACCTGCTCGACCTCGAACACCGACCGGCCCACCAGCAGCCACTGCTCCGCCAGCGATCGCTCGTCGGCGGGCAGCAGTGAACCGCGCATCTGGAGGAACTCCGCGAACGCGCCGCCCTCGAACAGCACCGCATCCAGCACCAGCGGATCGCCCAGCGCCTCGGTCAGCGCGTCGGGATCATCGTCGGCGTAGCGGCAGCGTACGTAGCCCGCCTCGGCCAGCAGATCGTTCCAGCCGCTCAGCAGCAGGTGCTGGCCGGCCTTCATGTACAGCCAGCCCACCCGCTCGGCCAGTGGCAGCTCCTCGCGCCCGAGATGGCATTTCTTGTATTTGCGGCCGGACCCGCACCAGCACAGCTGATTTCGGCCGAGGTCGCGGCGCGGCTCGGGGCGATGCTGCTCCAGCAGCTCCACCAGCGGATAGTCCGGCCCGGCGCCGGCGCGATGCAGCAACGCCAACCCGCGTTCGACGTCACCGCGATCAGAAGCGATGCGGGCCAGATCGAACAACGGCAGCGGCCAATCCGTATCCATCGACTCCGCGACCAGCAGTTCGCGTTCGGCCGCTTCGATGTCGCCGATCCGTTCCAGCGCCACCGCGCGTAGCCAGCGAAACGCCACCCGCGCCGCGCGGGGCACCTTC
>DASQCX010000465.1:0-1762 GCA_035634455.1 Burkholderiaceae bacterium | reverse complement strand
CGACGCGCCCGACGCCTTCCCGCCCGACATCCACATCTTCACGTCGACGAAGCAGCCGTGGGTGCGCCTGTCGGACGAGGTGCCGGTCGTGCCCGAGTACTACCGCAGCGCGGAGATGTGGCCAGCCGCGTCGCTGGCGCGGCGCCACGCGCTGTTCCCGCCGAAGTGAACGCCGGGCCGCGCCCGTGCGCGACTCGGCGACACGTCAGTTGGTGATCTTCAGCCAGTTGATGTTGTAGCCGCCGGCCAGCGCCTTCACCGCGATCTGCTGCTGGCCCGCGGGCAACGTCACCTGGTGCGAGATCGTCGTCCAGTTCTGCCAGCCGCCGGTCTTGGGCACGCTCACGCTGCCGTAGACCGGGCTGCCGCCGGCCTTCTCGAGCTGGATCACGCCGCCGCCGTTCAGGCTCGCGACGCGGTACGACACCGTGTACGTGCCGGCCACCGGAACATTGACGTTCCAGACGATCCAGTCGTTGGCGTCGATCCAGCCGACGTCCAGGCCGCCTTCCGAGCAGGCCTCCGTCTGCACGCCGCTCATCGCGGCCCAGTTCTCGGCCTCGATCTGGATGCTGACCGGCGCGCCCTTCTGGTAGACGCGCACGTAGTCGACGTACATCCTGGCCGGCAGCGAGGCGTCGTCAATCGTGAAGCCGGGCCAGTTGCCGCCCACGGCCATGTTCAGCAACAGGAAGAACGGGTTCTGGAACGCCTGCGTGTTGCCCACGCCGTTGGTGATCTGGATCACGTTGTACTGGGTGCCGTCGACGAACCAGCGGATGTAGTCGGGATCCCATTCCACCGCGTACACGTGGTAGTCGGTGGGCGTGGTGACCATGCTGTTGCCGTAGTCGGCCTGCGAGCCGTTGGCGGCCTGCCAGTGCACGGTGCCGTACACCGTGTTGCCGGTGTTGATCTGCTCCATGATGTCGATCTCGCCCGACGCCGGCCAGCCCACGCTCGTGATGTTCTGGCCCAGCATCCACCAGCCGGGCCACGTGCCCTGCGTGGCCGGCAGCTTGATCCGCGCCTCCATCCGGCCGTACTTGAAGTTCCTGACGCCCTGCGTCTTCATGCGCGCCGAGGTGTAGTGGTAGCCGCCGTAGTCCTCGCGCTTGGCGGTGATGACGAGGTTGCCGTTCTCCACCGTGGCGTTCTCGCGGCGGTAGTACTCGAGCTCGTTGTTGCCCCAGCCGCCGCCGCCGGTCTCGAAGACCCAGTCGGGGCCGATGGCGCCGTTGAACTCGTCCGACCAGACGAGCTGCCAGGACTGCGCCTGCGCGGCGTGACCCAGCAGCGCGGCGGCCGCCGTCACGAGAAGGGTGCGGAGTTTCATCATGCTTGCCTCATGCGTGTGGTTGTCGTGGATGTCGGGCACGCACGATGGAACCGGTTCCGCCGCGCCCGGGCCGATCCTAACGAAAGCGCTTTCAAAGCGCATCGCTGAAACTGGGTACGGCACGCGGGCGCCCGGCCCGACCCGTTTCCGGGCGGCTCAGCCCAGGCGCGACGCGTGCGCCTTGCCCAGCAGCCACTGCAGCCCGGCCAGGTGCTGCTGGTCATGGCTGCAGAGGTAGTGGATCAGGCTGCGCAGCGTCAGCGGGCCGTAGCCCTCGAACACGGCGCTGCGCGCGAGCTGCGCGTCGGACAGGCCGGCGATCATCTCCATCGTCGCGGCGCGCGCCGCGCGGAAGGCCGCGAGCACGCGCGCGGGCTCGTCACGCGCGTAGGCGCGCTCGCGCACGAGGGCGTCGGTGTCGAT
>DASQCX010000464.1:0-2104 GCA_035634455.1 Burkholderiaceae bacterium | reverse complement strand
AACTGCGCGACGACGGCGTTCAACCCCGACAACCTCTGGAGCTACGAGCTGGGCAGCAAGATGGACTTCCTGGCCCACCGCGTCACCTTGAACGTGGCGGCCTACCTGCTGAAGTGGAAGAACATCCAGCAGGACATCTCGCTGAGCGACGCCGGCTTCGACTACGAGACCAACGTCGGCAACGCGACCAGCTACGGCTTCGAGGCGGAGCTGAAGGCGCGCGTCACGCAGTCGCTGACGCTGTCGGCGGCGGCGGGCTTCACGCACGCGACCTTCGACGCGGACAACCCGGCCTTCGGCACCTACTCCGGCGACGGCGGCTACAACATCCGCAAGGGCGACTGGATCCAGGGCGTGCCGCGCGGCACCGCCAGCCTGGGCGCCGACTACCACTGGGCCGTCAACGATTCCCTCAACGCGTTCGTGCGCGGCAACGGCCAGTGGACGGGCAAGAGCCACGGCACGGTCTTCCGCGGCGACTCCGACTACCAGCGCGCCGCGTACTTCACGGCCGACACCAGCGCGGGCGTGAACTGGGACAAGTGGGAAGTCACGGCCTTCGTGAAGAACCTGAACAACAACCACACCGCGCTGCAGCACCCGAACGTGCAGAACGTGCACGAGGTCTACTACATGCGCCCGCGCACGATCGGCGTCACGGTGAACTACGAGTTCTGACGCGACCGCGTCGCCTGGAACGGGCGCGGCGGCAGCGATGCCGCCGCGCCTTTTCGCTGGCGGCGCGGGGGCGGGGCGGTCGCCCACGTACCATGACGCGGTGCAAACGCTCCGACAACGTTCCCTGGCCGTCCTGCTGGCCTCCGATCCCGCGCAGAAAGCGGCGCTCGCGCGCGCGCTCGACGCCGCCGGCGGCATAGTCGCCGACGAAGCCATCGCCGAGCCGCCCGGCATCCCCGGCCGGCCGCCGCGGCCCACGCTGGTGCCGCACACCGAGATCAAGCAGCGCTCGATCAGGTCGCCCGACGGCCTCGCCGCGCTGATGCACGCGCTGGCGCACATCGAGTTCAACGCCATCGACCTCGCCGCCGACCTGACGTGGCGCTTCCCGGGCATGCCCGACGCGTTCTACACGGACTGGATGCGCGTCTGCCAGGAGGAGGCCTGCCACTTCACGCTGCTGAGCGAGCGCCTGGCCGAGCTCGGCCACGCGTACGGCGATTTCCCGGCGCACAACGCGCTGTGGGACATGGCCGAGAAGACCAAGCACGACATCCTCGCGCGCATCGCGCTGGTGCCGCGCACGTTGGAGGCGCGCGGGCTCGACGCCTCGCCGACTATCCGCAACAAGCTGGTCAGCATCGGCGACCGGCGCGGCGCCGAGATCCTGGACATCATCCTGCGCGACGAGATCGGCCACGTGGCGATCGGCAACCACTGGTACGGCGTGCTGTGCGCGCAGCGCGGGCTCGACCCGGTGGCGACCTATGACGCCCTGGCCGCGCGGCACGGCGCGCCGCGCCTGCGCGGCCCGTTCAACCTCGAGGCGCGGCGGGCGGCCGGGTTCAGCGAGGAGGAGCTGTTGAGACTGGGCTGATCGTCCCCATGTGGGGGCGTTGGGGCCGAGCCGGCAAAGCCCGTGGAGGCCGCCGCGAATGCTCCGATCCGTAAAATCACGCCCTCACTCCCGGAGATCCCCATGGCCTTGTACCGAATCGGCGACGACGCGCCGCGCCTGGCGCCAGACGCCTGGGTGGCCGAGTCCGCCACCGTGGTCGGCCGCGTCGAGCTCGGCGCAGGCGCCAGCGTCTGGTACGGCGCGGTGCTGCGCGGCGACAACGAGTGGATCACCATCGGCGCGCGCAGCAACGTCCAGGACGGCAGCGTGCTGCACACCGACATCGGCGCGCCGCTGACGCTGGGCGCCGACGTCACCGTGGGCCACCAGGTGATGCTGCACGGCTGCACGGTGGGCGACAACTCGCTGATCGGCATCCAGTCCGTCGTCATGAACGGCGCCAGGATCGGCCGCAACTGCATCGTCGGCGCGGGCTCGCTGGTGACCGAGGGCAAGGAGTTCCCCGACAACTCCCTGATCATGGGCAGCCCCGCCAAGGCCGTGCGCACCCTGACCGACGAGCAGGCC
>DASQCX010000463.1:0-2502 GCA_035634455.1 Burkholderiaceae bacterium | reverse complement strand
ATGCCGCCGACGCCGGGGCAGAGGCCGCGCCCCCGTGCCACAGCGACGCGGGCGGCGGCAGCCCTTCGAGCTCCGCGCGCAGCGGGCCGGCGATGCGCCAGGCGCCGACATGCGCGTCGATGCGCGCCGGCTGCACCTGGTCGAGGTCGAGCTGCAGCTGCGCCTTCGCGCCCTGCCAGCGGCCCTGCCCGCGCAGCTCGCCGCCGGGGCCTTTGGCGTCGGCCAGCACCAGGCGCAGCGACGGGATCGCGATGAACTCGCCGCTCCACGGGGCCTCCAGGTGCGTGACGAGCGACGCGAACGGCAGTCCGCCCGACGACCACGCGGCCGGCGCGAGGTTGCGCAGGTCGACGGCTAGCGCCGCGGGCCGCGTCGTGGCGATGCGCAGGTCGCCCTGCAGCCGCGTGGCGGGCGCGCGCTCGGACAGCGCGCGCAGGTCCAGCTCGTCGGTCTTGAGCAGCACCGTGCTGACCGGCAGCGCCGCGAACGGCGTCACGTGCGCGCTGGCCGTGGCCTGCGGCGCCGCGCGGCCCGCCAGCGCCTCGCCCTGCAGGCTGGCGGCGGCGTCGAAGCCGGCCAGCGGCCCGCGCAGCGTGGCCTTGGCCGACCAGTGCGGCAGCGCGGCCGACGCCGGCGCCGCGGTGGCCGCGGCCTGTGGGGCGTCGTGCGCCGCGAGCGTGACGTCGAGGGCGAACGGCGCGTCGGCCTGCACGATCAGGTCGCCCGCCGCCTGCACGCGTTCCCAGCCCAGGCGCAGGCCCTGCACGCGATGCAGCCGGCCGCCCTCGGCGCCGATGGACAGCGCGGCCTGGACGTCGCGCAGGGGCGCGTTGTCGGCGATCGCGAGCGAGCCCACGCGCAGGTCGGCGACGTCGACCGCGACCGGGCTGCGCAGCGACGCCGGGGCCGTGAGCGGCTGCGCCGGCGTCTTCGAGGGCAGCGGCGTGATGCGCAGGGCGTCGGCCGTCAACGCGGCGAGCGAGGCGCCGAACCACGCGCCGCGATGCGGATGCCAGCGCAGGGCCAGCCCGGCGATGCGCAGGTTGGTCGCGTCAACCTGCACGCCGCCCGCGACCGCGCGCAGCGAGCCGACGCGCAGCTCGGCGCCGCCGAGCGCGCCGTGCACGTCGACCGCCGTCAGGCCCGGCACCTGCGCGAGCAGCCAGCGCGTGCCGTCCTCGCTGCGCCACAGCGTGCCGACGACGGCGACGCCCGCGCCCGCGACGAGGGCGAGCGCTGCCGCGGCGTACGAGGCGACGCGCGCGGCGCGCTGCCACGCGGGCCGGCGCGCGGCCGCGGCGGCGGCGGGCGGGGCAGGGCGATCCTCGGGCTCGGTCATCGCGTCCTCAGAACACCACGCCGATGCTCAGATCGAGGTGCAGGTGGTCGATGCCGCGGCCCTTGGACAGGTCGATCTTCAGCGGCCCGACCGGGCTGCGCCAGCGCACCCCGACGCCGGCGCCGATGCCGGCGCGCATGTCGTCGAAGCGCTTGTCCGCGCCGCCGGCGTCGACGAAGGTGGCCCACCAGACCGAGGGCAGCGACTGCGTGAACGGATGCGCGATCTCGAGGCTGCCGGTCACCAGCGCGTTGCCGCCGACGACGTTGTTGCGGCTGTCGTGGGCCGCCAGCGAGCGCCAGTCGTAGCCGCGCACGGAGTCCTCGCCGCCGGCGCGCCACTGCTCCGCGTCGGGCATCGCGACGTGCCGCCCGACGATGATCTGGCCCAGCTCCAGCCGGCCCTGCAGGTAGAACGAGCTGGGCAGCGGCCAGTACTGCGTGATGCGGCCGTACAGCCGCGTGTAGGGGCCGTAGGTCGCCTGGGCGTCGTTGAACGAGACCGGGCCGCCCGCGTAGCCCACGCCCACCTGGCCGGACAGCGAGTAGCCGTCGGTGGGCAGGATCACGCTGTCGACGTTGCGCCAGACGTTGGCCTGGTTCAGCGAGACGGCGCGGGCGTCGACGCAGTCGTACTGGTTGTCGCCCGTCTCGCCGTCGATCTTGGGCGTGCACTGGATCGAGCGCTCGATCCGCGCGTAGGTCGTGCGGTCGAGCGCGTTGCTGGTCTGCGTGCGGCCGAAGCGCACGGAGCCGGCGCGCACGAGGTCGCCGGTGGTCGTGATGCTGCTCACGCTGGTGCCGAAGATCCAGCTGTGGAAGCTCTCGGCGGGATGCGTGGCCACCGAGAAGTCCCACTCCTTGAGGTCCGCGCCCCACTGCAGCTTGTTGCTGGTGGTGGCGGGCAGCCCGAACACCTTGCGGTCGACGTGCTCCAGCGTGACGCGTCCCTTGGACAGCGAGTTCCAGCCGAGCGACACCGTGGCCTGCTGCAGCGACTGCTCGTGCACGCGCACGGTGACGGTGCGCGTGCACGAGCAGTCGCTGCACCAGGCCACGGTGGCGCTCGGCTACAACTCGCTTTCCAAGGCGCGCATCACGCTGGAGCACGTCGACCGCAAGGTGTTCGGCCTGCCCGCCACCACCAGCAACAAGGTGCAGTGG
>DASQCX010000462.1:0-1826 GCA_035634455.1 Burkholderiaceae bacterium | reverse complement strand
CCGCCTCGTCGACTTCACGATCGCCACCTATTTCCCCGAGCTGCGCGACGGCGCCGACGGGCTCGATCCGCTGCACGCGTGGCTGGCCGAGGTCGTGCGCCGCACCGCCGCGACCGTCGCGCACTGGCAGGCGGTCGGCTTCGCGCACGGCGTCATGAACACGGACAACATGTCCATCCTGGGCCTGACGATCGACTACGGCCCGTTCGGCTTCCTCGACGGCTTCGACCCCGGCCACGTCTGCAACCACTCCGACACCGGCGGCCGCTACGCCTTCGCGCGCCAGCCCAACGTCGCCTGGTGGAACCTGCATGCGCTGGCCCACGCGCTGCGCCCGCTGTGCGCCGACCCCGACGCCACGCTGCCGCCCGTGCTCGACACCTTCGGCGACCGCTTCATCGATGCCTATTCCGACCACATGCGCGCCAAGCTGGGCCTGGAACAGGCGCAGGAAGGCGACAAGGAACTGCTGGACGACCTGCTCGAGCTGATGGCCGGCGAGCGCGTGGACATGACGATCGCGCTGCGCGCGCTGGCCGCGTTCGACCGCGGCGCCGGCGCGACGCCGTCCGCCTTTCGCGACCACTTCATCGATCGCGCCGCGGCCGACGCCTGGGGCGAGCGCTACCTGCGCCGCCTCGAGGCCGAGCCGCGCGCGGACGCCGCGCGCCACGCCGCGATGAACCGCGCCAACCCGAAGTTCGTGCTGCGCAATCACCTCGCGCAGGAGGCGATCGCCAAGGCCGAGGCCGGCGACTTCTCGGAGGTGCGCGCGCTGCACGAGCTGCTGCGCCGCCCGTACGACGAGCAGCCCGGCCACGAGCGCTACGCCGCGCTGCCGCCGGACTGGGCGCGCGGCATCGAGGTGTCGTGCTCGTCCTGAGCCCGAGCCCCGGCGCCCCCCGACGCGCGCCTGCGCTAGACTTCGCCCCCGGCACGCCCCGCTTCGCGGCGCGCGTCGCACCGCAGCTCCGCCGCGCCGCCCGCAGGCCGGCGTCCGCGCCCGGCCTCGCGCGCCGGGCGGCCCGCCGACCATGAAACTCCTCTTCGATATCCTGCCGCTGATCTTCTTCTTCGCGACGTACAAGATCGCGGGAAAGATGCCCGACCAGGGCGCGGCCTTCGCCACGCACTGGCTGGGCGGCGTCGTCCAGGGCGGCGTCGTCGGCTCCACCGAGGCGCCGGCGCTGCTGGCCACCGCGGTGGTGATCGTGGCCACGCTGCTGCAGTTCGCGTGGAACAAGGCCGTCGGCCGCAAGATCGACCTGATGCTGTGGGTCAGCACCTCGATGATGGTGGTGTTCGGCGGCCTGGCCGTCTGGTTCCACAACCAGATGTTCATCATGTGGAAGCCCAGCATCTACTTCTGGGTGTCGGGCCTGATCTTCTGGGGCAGCCAGGCCTTCTTCCACAAGAACCTGTGGCGCTCGACGCTGGGCGCCGACCTGGTCGTGCCGGACACCGTCTGGCAGCGCTTCAATTTCAGCTGGGTCGCGTTCTTCGCGCTGATGGGCCTGCTCAACCTGGTCGTCGTCTATTTCTTCCGCGACTATTGGGTGAGCTTCCACACCTTCGGCAGCACGGCGTTGATGGGATTGTTCTCGGTCGGGGTGTTCTATTACCTCGGCAAGCACGTCGAGCCCGAACTGGCGGCCGACAAGCCGGCGTCCTGAACATGGCCGCGACCCCGTTGCGCGACGCGATGATGCAGGCGCTGATCGAGCGCCTCGAGCCCCTCGTGCTCGAACTGGTCGACGACAGCGCCGCCCACGCCGGCCACGCGGGCGCGCGCGAAGGTGCCCATTTCAACCTGCGCATCGTGAGCG
>DASQCX010000461.1:0-2202 GCA_035634455.1 Burkholderiaceae bacterium | reverse complement strand
CGATCCACACGGAGGTCCCCATGTCCCGTCGTCTCACGTTCGCGCTGCTGGCTGCGGCGCTGGTCGCCGGCTGCGCCGGCCCCACGAAACTCGCCGAGAAGAGCCAGCAGAAGCTCTCGAACGGCGACGTCTGGCGCGCCTGGCAGCTCGCCACGCGTGCGCTCGACCGCGAGCCGATGAACCCGGCCGCAAAGAAGGCCGCCGCTGACGCCGGCCGCGTGATCGCCGACGACTGGCAGCGGAAGATCGACGCGCTCGCGCCGATCGACAGCGTGCAGGCCGCCGAGCAGGTGCTCGAGTTCACGCAGTTCCGCTTCGACGCCATCAAGTACACGACGATCGACGTGGCGCCGGCGTGGGCCGCCGAGGAACACCTGCTGCGCGCGGCCGCCGCGCGGAACCACTACCTGCTCGCGACGCAGGCGAAGACCGCGCATCGGCCGAAGGCCGCGTTCGACCACTTCCACGAGATCGACCGCTACGTGGAGAACTATAAAGACGCGCGTGCGCAGGCCGACCGCGCCTACCAGGCCGCGCTGACGCAGGTGGCGATCCTGCCGTTCACGAGCGGCGGCGATCCGAGCTTCGGCCGCGAGGTCTCCGACCGCTGGCGCGACGCGCTGGCGAAGGAGCTCGCGCCCCCGCAGGCGCGGTTCACGCGCATCCTCGGCGCCGACGCCGTCGCGAGCCGCATGAGCGTGTCGCAGCTGGGCCGGCTCGACCGTGACGACGCGGTGAAGCTCGGCCGCAAGGCGGGCGCCGAGCGCGTGGTGTGGGGCTCGCTCGGGAACGTGAAGACCGAGACCCAGCTCCAGTTCTTCCGCGATGTCGTCGCCCACAAGATCGTGCAGAAGGACGACCAGGGCCACGACGTCGTGCGCTGGGTGGACGTGCCGATCGAGGTGGTGGCGCGCGTGCGCGACGTGACCGTGGACGTGGACTACGAGGTCATCGCCACCGAGGACGGCACGTCGCTCTCGCACGAGCACGCGCCACGCTCGAGCCGCGCGCGCGTGGTGTGGACGTCGTTCGTGCCCGACGGCGACGTCGCCTCCTACGCGCTCGTCTCCGACGCCGTGCGCTCGGCGAACCCCGACCGCGCAAAGGACGTCGAGACGCGGTGGAAGAACGTCTGCGGTGATGCGACGACGCTCCAGCAGGTGCTGACGGCGCGGCGCGAGAACCGCGGCGACGCGGGCTACGACCGTAGCTCGATCGGGCGGTTCGCGACCGGCACCGCGTTCGTGTTCATGCAGGAGCTGCCACCCGCCCAGGACCTGGCGCTGGCCGCGCTCTGCAACGGCTGGCAGCCGCTCGGCAAGGAGCTGACGCGCCTGGACGGCATGGACGACGTGGATCTCGGCGTGGCGCTGGGCGACAACTGATCGTCTTCTGATCGCGCAGGACCGACGCCGGCGGGTCGCATGCGACCACGCCGGCGTCGGCGTTTGCTGGCCTGGTCCGCTTCGGTCCGCGCGTTACAGCCGGCACCGCGCTTGCGTCCGCTGCGAACGACCGCCCCCGCGGAGCCTGCATGCTCGCTCGCGTGCGCACGGCGGCGCTGTGGGGACTGGACGCGTTCCCCGTCGACTGCGAGGTGGACGTGGGCCCCGGGCTGCCCGGATTCGTCATGGTCGGGCTGCCCGACGCCACCGCGCGCGAGGCGCGCGAGCGCGTGTGGCCGGCGCTGCGGAACGCGGGGCTCGCGCCACCGGAACGGCGCGTGACCGTGAACCTGGCGCCGGCCGACCGCCGGAAGGAAGGTGCTTCGGCCGACCTGGCGCTGGCGATGGGCCTGCTCGCCGCGACCGAGCAGGCGCCGCTCGATCGCCTGGGCGACGTCGCCGCGATCGGCGAGGTGGCGCTGGACGGCTCGCTGCGCGGCACCCGCGGCACGCTGTCACTGGCCGAATGCCTGTGGCGATCGGGCTGCGCGCAGCTCGTGTGCGCGGCCGAGGCGGCGCCCGAGGCGGCACTGGTGCAGGGGCTCGAGGTGCACGCGGCCAGGAACCTGAACGACGCCGTTGCCTGGCTGCGTGGCGAGACGCTGGCGCACGCGTCGCCCGCCGATCCCGACCCGCAGGCCGAGAAGGCGGAAGACCTGGCCGACGTGCGCGGCCAGGCCGTCGCTCGGCGCGCGCTGGAGATCGCCGCGGCCGGCGCACACCACATGCTGCTGATCGGTCCACCCGGCTGCGGCAA
>DASQCX010000460.1:0-4369 GCA_035634455.1 Burkholderiaceae bacterium | reverse complement strand
ACGAGTTGTGGATGGACTCCAGGAACTCGTCGCCTGCGACGATGCCGTACTTGGCGCGCAGCGCCGCGTCGCTCAGGCCGTTCGGGTCATGCGCGAACGTCGGGTCGTTGGCGAACGACGCGGCGCGATTGATGACGCCCGGCGCCTGCGACGATTCGGCGGCGAGCAGGTCCTGCGCGCTCTTGTTGCCGATCTCGTTGCGACGATGGATGTTCCAATAGTCGATCGTCGTGCTCCAGCGCGAGGCCAGCTGCAGCACGGTGCCCAGCGTGAACGACTTGGTCGTCTCGGGCTTCAGGTTCGGGTTGTTGACCGTCTTGTCGGCCACGCTGCGGCCGCACTCGTTGTCGTAGACCTGCTGGGCGCGCGAGTTCAGCAGCACGGCTTGCGGATCGTTCGGATCCAGCGCGGCCGCCTGGTTGCTCAGGTCGGTGGCGTACGCCAGCGCGGCGTCGCAGCGCTTCGGATCGTTGACGCCCGGGTCGAAGGCGAACTTGGTGGAATTCGCGCTTTCCGACAGGTTGGGCGCACGGAAGCCGGTCTCGAACGTGCCGCGGAACAGCGCCGACTCGACGGGCTTGAACTTCAGGCCCAGCTTCGGGGAGAAGTGCGCGCCGAAGCCGGGGAACTTGTCGAGGCGGCCGGCGACGGACCCTTCGAGCGTCTTCAGGAAGGGCAGGTTCGCTTCGCCGTAGATCGCGCCGAAGTTGCGCTTGGCGTTGGAGGCGCTGGTGCCGTAGCCGACGATGTCGCCGTTGGCCAGGTTGGCCGACGGGTCGATGACCATCTGCTCCTTGCGCAGGTCGAAGCCCGTGTCGAACTGGGCCACGCCGCCGGGCAGCTGGAACAGGTCGCCGCGGACGTTGGCGTCCCAGAAGTAGGTCTGGTTGTGCGCCTCGTAGCCGAAGTTCGGGAACAGCGTGTTCAGGACGTCAGCGCTGTTGGGCTGGCCGATCTTGTAGCCGCCGGGGATGTTGAAGAAGTTGGCGGGCACCGGGGGCAGCTCGCCCGTCACGGGGTCGGGCTGGCCGTAGTCGCCGATCTCCTTCTTGAATCCGGAATTGCTGAACGCCCCGCGGTTGTCGTCGCTCGTCGCACCGCCCATGATGCCCAGGGCGCTTTCCCAGTCGTACGCGCCGACGGTGCCCTTCAGGCCACCCATGACGCGGTACTCGGAGGTCTGCGTGTTGCGGTAGGACGGAGCGTCGACGAAACGATAGCGCAGCTCGGCCAGGTCACCCGACGGATTGAGCGGGTGGGTAGCCGGCAGGTCACGGTAGTAGAACGACTGGCTGGCGCCGGTGGTCGGATCGCCCCAGACGACGGCCGGCAGCGACTCACCGCCATAGGTGGCGTAGGTATTCTGATAGTTGGTGCGAATGCTGGAGGCCTGCACTTCCGCGAAGGCTTCCAGCGAATCGCTGACGCGCTTCTTGCCGGACAGGAAAGCGTTGATGCGCTTGCTGGACGGCACCGCCTCGAAGCGCGAGTAGCGGTCGTAGCGGCATAGGCCGTGCTCGATGTCCATGCAGCCCGGCAGCGGCCCGGCGCCGCTGTCGGTGATCAGGTTGCCGGGGTAGGCGTAGCTCGACTTGGTGCCGAAGCTGGCCGAGTGCGCCGCGTAGGCCGGGTTGACGTCGCGCAGGACCTTGCCGTCCCAGAACACTTCGTCCCGATTGAACATCTCGATGTTGCCGAGGAGGCTGTAGCCATCCTTCTGGTAGTCGCCGAAGCCCGCGGTCACGCCGCCGCTGCGTTCGCCGAACGAGCCGTTGCGCAGCGACTTCTGGGCCGTGTAGTCCACCTTGGCGCCCTGGAACGATGACAGCGTGATGATGTTGATGACGCCTGCCACCGCGTCGGAACCGTAGATGGCGGAGGCGCCGTCTTTCAGGACTTCGATGCGATCGACAGCGGCCAGCGGCAACGCGTCGACGTTGGTGAAGACTTCCGAGTAGTCGGCCAGCGGGAAGGCCGGCAGGCGGCGGCCGTTCAGCAGCACCAGCGTGCTCTGCTTGCCGAGGTTGCGCAGCGACGCGCCCGAGGCGCCGCCGGCGAACGAGGCGCTGCCGCTGATGTCCGACAGCGTGCCGGAAGTGCTGGTGGCCGACAGCGAGTCGAGCATCTCGCGCACGGTGGTGGCACCGGTGTGGGCGATGTCTTCCTTGCGGATGACCTGGACCGGCGAGGCGGTTTCGGCGTCGATCTGCTTGATCCGGCTACCGGTGACTTCGACGCGTTGGACGTCGGAGGCCGCAGCGGCCGGCGCGGTGGCAGACTGGGCAAAGACCGGAGCGGTGGCGGCAGCGCAGGCCGCGGCGAGCAGCGAGCGACGGAAGACGCGCGCGCGCGACGAATTGTGTTCGTTCATGGGCATCCTGGATGAGTCGGGATTTGTGTCGGGGACGTTAACGAAACTTTCCCATATGCAAACCTCGTGCACACCCTCATTGGGTATTCATCTAGCGCATGAAGATCCTCGCCATGGCAGCCGGAAGCGCTCGGAACGCCCAGTTCTCACTGGGAGAACGATGCAGGTGCGCGTCATCGGCGCGGGCGCGCGGCGGGGTCGTTCGTGCACCTTGAATGTGTCCGAACTGCAACATCGCACCAAAATTGGAATACCCCAGCCTCGACAGGTGCATACCTGTCTAGCCATGCAGGCGGCCGACCGGCGTCAGACCCGGCCGGCGGAGCGGAAGCCCAGCGGCGACGCGATCAGCCGCGTCGGCCACTGGTGGATGGCCTTGTTGTAGACGTCGACCGCGTCGTCGAAGCCCTGGCGGGCGAACAGGATGCGCGGCTCGGCCTCGCGCCAGGCCGCGAGCCCGGCGGCGAGCTGCGGGCCGTGGACGGCGTCGTGCATCAGCGTCGGCTGCAGCTCGATGAGCGCGCGCAGCCGGCTGGCCGGCGAGGCGAGGCCGGCCTCGGCGTTGACCCACAGCGACACGTCGGCGATGCGCGCACGCGCCTGGCGCACGCCGTCGGCGGCCGTGCGCTGCTTCGCGTCGGCGTCGGCCAGCGCCTGCAGCGTCGCGGCCTCGGAGGCCAGCGGTTCGCGCACCGCGTCGGCGACGGCCGCCATCGCCTCGCTGCGCTTGACGAGCGCCGCGACGATCTGCTCCCACGCCGACACGATGGCCGCGCGCAGCCGCGCCAGCCGGTTGTACGCCCCCACCACCCAGGCAAGCAGCACCGCCAGCACCACCAGCTGGAACAGCCAGTGCGAGGTCATGCCGCCCGGGCCCGGCTCGCCACGAAGCTCGCGTAGCCCGCGGCGCGCAGCTGGCAGGCAGGGCACTGGCCGCAGCCGTACCCCCACGGGTGCCGGGCGCCGCGCTCGCCGAGGTAGCAGGTGTGGGTCTTCTCGACGATGAGGTCGTTGAGCGCGTCGCCGCCCAGCGAGTGCGTCAGCGCCCAGGTCTGCGCCTTGGTGATGAACATCAGCGGCGTCTCGATCGTCATCGGCGCGGCCAGCCCCAGGCTGAGGGCGACCTGCATCGCCTTGAGCGTGTTGTCGCGGCAGTCGGGGTAGCCGGAGAAGTCGGTCTCGCACATGCCGCCCACCAGCACCGACGCGCCGCGCCGGTAGGCCACGGTGGCGGCGAAGCCGAGGAACAGCAGGTTGCGCCCGGGCACGAAGGTGTTGGGCAGGCCGTTGGCCTGGAACTCGATGGCGCGGTCGGAGGTCAGCGCGGTGTCCGACACCTGGCCCAGCAGCGAGAGGTCCAGCAGGTGGTCGTCGCCCAGGCGCGCCGCCCAGTCCGGGTTCAGCGCGGCGAGCGACTCGCGCACGCCGGCGCGGCAGTCGAGCTCGATGCGGTGGCGCTGCCCGTAGTCGAAGCCGATGGTCTCCACGCGCGCGTGGCGCGCGAGCGCCCACGCGAGGCAGGCGGTGGAGTCCTGGCCGCCGGAGAAGAGCACCAGGGCGCTGCGGGGATCGATCATGGGGAGCGGGCGCGACGGGAGTGTGGCGCCCATTGTCGCTGGATTGCCGGGCCCGCGCCGGGCCAGGGGTGCGATCAGCTCCGGATCTCGCCCTCGCCCAGCACGATCCACTTCTGCGACGTCAGCCCTTCCAGGCCGACCGGGCCGCGGGCGTGGAACTTGTCGGTGGAGATGCCGATCTCGGCGCCCAGGCCATACTCGAAGCCGTCGGCGAAGCGCGTGCTGGCGTTGACCATCACGCTGGCCGAGTCGACCTCGCGCAGGAAGCGCATCGCGCTCGGGTGGTCGGTGGTGAGGATGGCGTCGGTGTGGTGCGAGCCGTGCGTGTTGATGTGGGCGATGGCCTCGTCCAGCGAATCGACCACGCGGACGCTGACGATGGGCGCCAGGTATTCCTCGCCCCAGTCGCTGTCCTGTGCGG
>DASQCX010000459.1:0-1567 GCA_035634455.1 Burkholderiaceae bacterium | reverse complement strand
CCGGCGCCGATCGAGGCGCCGAAGCGCTTGGCCAGGCGCTCGGCCACGTTCTCCTGCAGCGTGTAGTCGATCACGTCCTCGGCCTTGACCACGTCGCGCGCGACGGAGTCGAGGCTGCCGAAGTGGTCGGCCAGGCCCTGCTTGACGGCGTCCTCGCCGTTCCAGAACAGGCCGGAGAAGGTATCGGCCGTCTCGTGCAGGCGCGCACCGCGGCCCTCGCGCACCACCGCGATGAACTGCTGGTGGATCTGGTCGATCATGGCCTGCGCCAGCGCGCGCTGCTCGGGCTTGAGCGGCGAGAACGGGTCGAGCATGCCCTTGTTGGCGCCGGCCGTGATCAGGCGGCGCTCGACGCCCAGCTTGTCCATCGCGCCGGTGAAGCCGAAGCTGTCCATCAGCACGCCGATCGAGCCGACGATGCTGGCCTTGTCGACGAAGATCTCGTCGGCGCCGACGGCCATGTAGTAGGCGCCGGAGGCGCACATCTCCTCGCACACCGCGTACAGCTTCTTGTGGTGCAGGGCCTTCAGGCGCTTGATCTCGTCGTAGACGATGCCGGCCTGCACCGGGCTGCCGCCGGGCGAGTTGAAGCGCATCACGACGGCCACCGCCGTCTTCTCCTCGAACGCGCTGCGCAGCGCCGAGATGATGTTCTCCGCGCTGGCGTTGCCTTCCGACGCGATCTCGCCGCGCACTTCCACCAGCGCCGTGTGCGGGCCGTTGGGCGTGTTGGACTTGCCGCGCTGCGCCGCCACCAGCCCCCAGGCGATCGCCAGCGCCAGCAGGAACCACGCGACGCGGCTGAACAGCCGCCAGCGGCGCTCGACGCGGCGCTCGCGCATCATCTCGCCGGTGACCTGGGCCAGCACGTGCTCCAGGCGCGACAGGTCGGGGCTGAAGTTCACGTTCGTCGGCGCGGCGGGCGCCGGCGCGGGTGCGGCCGCCGGCACGGGCGCAGGGGCCGGAGCCGGATGCTGCGGATCCTCGGGCGTCTGGGTGGGTTCGAAGTCGGGCGTCATGGGTTGTCGCGTGGTTTGGGCGGATTGTCGAGCACGACGGGGCCGATGTCCGCGGAAGGATACCAATACACCCGGCCATCGCGCTCGGCGACGGCCACCGGCATCAGGCGCTGCCCGGCGCAGGGGCCGGCGATGCAGCGGCCGTTGGTCGGCTCGTAGACGGCGCCGTGCATGGCGCAGACGATGAAGCGGCGCTCGTCGTCCAGGAACTCGCCGGGGCGCCAGTCCATCTCGGTGGGCACGTGCGCGCAGCGGTTCAGGTAGGCGACGACGCGGCCTTCGAAGCGCAGCGCGAACGCGCGCGCCGGCCGGCGCCACAGCAGGACATCGAACACGACGGCCTTGCCGGCCTCCGCGAGCTCGTCGCTCGCGCACAGCGGCAGCCAGCCCTCGACCGGCAGCGGCGCGGGCGCGCCCTCAGGCATGCGCGTCCAGCCAGGCGGCGAGCTCGGCCACGCTGGCGGCCACCATCAGCGGCGAATGCGCGGCGAATTCCGACGGCGCGTGCGCCCCGTAGGCGACGGCCACGCCGGGTGCGCCGGCGTTGG
>DASQCX010000458.1:0-1646 GCA_035634455.1 Burkholderiaceae bacterium | reverse complement strand
TTGCGCAGCATCAGCAGGCCCTGGCCGTCGAGCACGTTGAAGTTCTTGAGCGTCTCGCCGGCCTCGGTGATCCAGATGGTGCCGTCGGTGAGCACGCCGTCGACGTCGAAGATCGCCGCCTTGATGCCGGCGCCCTCGCCCTGGGCCTGGACCAGGATCTCCGGCGGGAAGCTCAGGTGCGACTTGGGGGCTGCCATCAGATGACCTTCGCGTGCAGCAGGTCGTAGGTGTTGAGCGCGCCCACGAGCTCGCCCTTGCCGTCGACCACCAGCAGGGTGGTGATGCGGTGGCGCTCCATGAGGTCGGCCGCGTCGACCGCCAGCGCGCCGGCGCGGATCAGGTGCGGGCGCGGATGCATCACCTCGTGCGCGACGAGCCGGCGCAGGTCGGCGCCGGTCTCGATGAGGCGGCGCAGGTCGCCGTCCGTGAAGATACCCACCGGGGTACGTCCGTCGACCACCGCCGTCATGCCCAGCCCCTTGCCGGACATCACCTGCAGCAGCGTCGAGAAGCTCGCGTCGCGCGCGACCGCGGGCACCGCGTCGCCGCTGCGCATCAGGTCGGACACGTGCATCAGCAGCTTGCGGCCCAGGGCGCCGCCCGGGTGCGACAGCGCGAAGTCCTCCTCGCGGAAGCCGCGCGCGTCCAGCAGCGCGACCGCGAGCGCGTCGCCCATGGCCATCTGCGCCGTGGTGCTGGCCGTCGGCGCGAGGTTGAGCGGGCAGGCCTCCTTGTCGACCGCGCAGGACAGCACCATGTCGCACGCCTTGGCCAGCGAGGAATCCGAGCGGCCGGTGAGCGCGACCAGCGTCACGCCGAGCCGGCGCAGCGCCGGGATGACCGCGCTCAGCTCGCTGGACTCGCCCGAGTTCGAGATCAGCAGGCAGACGTCGCCCGCGGTGACCATGCCGAGGTCGCCGTGCGCGGCCTCGGCCGGATGCACGAAGAACGACGGCGTGCCGGTGGACGCCAGCGTGGCGGCGATCTTGCGGCCCACGTGGCCGCTCTTGCCCATGCCCATCACGACGACGCGGTGCTCGCAGCGCAGGATGGTCTCGACCGCGCGCGCGAACTCGGCGGTCAGGCGGCGCTGCATCCCGAGCAGGGCGTCGGCCTCGATCGCGAAGGTCTGGCGGGCCAGGTTCAATGCGCGTTCGGCATCGAACGGCAAGTCGTTTGTCAAAGTGGGCTGCCTGTGTTCTAGGATGTAGGGATTCTAGTGTCCCGGGCCCGCGGCGATCGCGCCGCGGCAAGGCACTGCCAGCCCCCAACCGCGCGATCCCCGTCGCGCCCGACCCGGCCCCGCATGGCCTCGACCCTCGAACTCGTCCTGCTGTACCTCGCCGCCGCCATCGCCGGTGTCGTCGGCTTTCGCATGCTGCGCCTGCCGCCGGTGCTGGGCTACCTGGTGGCCGGCGTCATCATCGGCCCGAACGCGCTGCAGCTGGCGCACGACACGGCCGGCGTGCGCAGCCTGGCCGAGTTCGGCGTCGTGTTCCTGATGTTCGTCATCGGGCTGGAGTTCAACCTGCCCAAGCTGCGCGCGATGCGCACGCTGGTGTTCGGGCTGGGCGCCTCGCAGGTCGTGCTGACGATCCTGGGCGCGATGGCCGGCAACTTCGCGCTGACCTGGGCGTTCGCGCTGC
>DASQCX010000457.1:0-9174 GCA_035634455.1 Burkholderiaceae bacterium | reverse complement strand
CATCGGCACGCACAGCCACTGGCCCATGCTCATGCCCAGCGACAGCAGGCCCAGGAAGTCGTCGGGCTCGCGGAAGAACTCGGCCGCGAAGCGCAGCACGCCGTAGCCCATCAGGAACAGGCCCGAGACCTGGCCGCGGCCGCGCTCCTTCTTGCCGTAGATCCACAGGATGACGAACAGCAGCACGCCCTCGCCGAGGAACTGGTAGATCTGCGACGGGTGGCGCGGCAGGTTGGAGCCCGACTCGGGGAAGATCATGGCCCACGGCAGCGACGGGTCGGCGAAGCGGCCCCACAGCTCGCCGTTGATGAAGTTGCCGACGCGGCCGCTGGCCAGGCCCAGCGGCACGCAGGGCGCGATGAGGTCGGTGACCTCCAGGAACGGCCGCTTGCGCTGCCACGCGAACAAGGCCATCGCGGCGATCACGCCCAGCATGCCGCCGTGGAAGGACATGCCGCCCTTCCAGACGGCGGGGATCTCGGTGAGATGGCTGGCGTAGTAGCCGGGCTTGTAGAACAGCACGTAGCCCAGCCGTCCGCCGAGCACGACGCCCAGCACGCCGTAGAACAGCATGTCCTCGACGTCGCGCCGCACCCAGCCCTCGCGCGCGAACCAGGGGTAGGCCGAACGCCGGCCGGCCAACAACACGAACAGGCCGAACGCGACCATGTAGGTCAGGCCGTACCAATGGATCGCGAGCGGGCCGACCTGCAGGGCCACGGGGTTGAACTGGGGGTGGACCAGCGCCATCGAGACAAACTCCTTGAACAGCCCGCGATTGTCGCCGTTTCGCGTGACGCTTCCCGCCGCGCCCGTCAGCGAGCTTGCGAAACGCGCCGCGGCGCCCCGCGCACGTGCTCGACGAAGCGCTCCACCACCGGCGCGGCGCCGGCGCGCCAGACCAGGCTGGTCTCGCAGCGCAGCGCCTGTCCCGGCAGCCCGCTCACGCGCGCGTAACGCACGCCCGCGCGCTGCAGGTGCGTGAGCGACTCCGGCACCCAGGCCACGCCCATGCCCCCGGACACGAGGTTGACGATGGTCTGCATCTGGATCGCCTGCTGGGCGACGCGCATCGTCGCGCCGCCCGCGTGGTAGGCCGACACCAGCTCGTCGAACAGCGACGGCGCGATCTGGCGCGGGAAGATCACCAGCGGCTCGGCGCGGACGTCGCGCCAGCGCAGGCGCGGCATCGCCGCCGAACTCGCCGGCGCCGACCGCCACGCCGCGTGGCCCTGGGGCAGCGCCATCACCAGCGCCTCGTCGATCACGCGCACGTGCTCGAAGCCGGGCGGCACGGCGCCGGGCGCGTGCAGCACGAAGCCGGCGTCGATCTCGCCGGCGGCGAACAGCTCGAGCTGCACGTCCAGCGTCGCCTCGCGCAGGCTCAGCGCGACGTCGGGGTAGGCCGCGCGAAAGCCGCTGAGCCAGGCCGGCAGCGGGCCGTAGGTGACGCTGGAGACGAATGCCAGCCGCAGCTGCCCCGACAGCCCCGCCGCCGCCGCGCGCACCGCGGGCGCGAGCGCGTCGGCGCCGTCGAGCAGCTTGCGCGCCAGCGGCAGCAGCGCCGCCCCCGCCGGGCTCAGCGCGACGCGGCGCTGGCTGCGCTCGAACAGCCGCGCGCCGAGCGCAGCCTCCAGGCGCTGGATGGCCTGGGTCAGCGGCGGCTGCGTCATCGCCAGGCGCGCGGCGGCGCGGCCGAAGTGGCATTCCTCGGCCAGCACGGCGAACTGGCGCAGCTGGCGCAGCTGGCGCAGGTCGAAGGTGGGCTCGGTCATGGCGCGGTCCCGTTTGATTGATTCACCAAGCATATCAATCCAGCACCGTGAATCTATTGGACAGGCATTTCCGGCGCGCCGAGAATTCGACGATCCCGCGACAACCGCCAGGCCCTCCACCATGCCCGCCTATCGCTCCAAGACCTCCACCGCCGGCCGCAACATGGCCGGCGCCCGCTCCCTGTGGCGCGCCACCGGCATGAAGGACGACGACTTCGCCAAGCCCATCATCGCGGTGGTCAACTCGTTCACCCAGTTCGTGCCCGGCCACGTCCACCTGAAGGACCTGGGCCAGCTCGTCGCGCGCGAGATCGAGGCCGCCGGCGGCGTCGCCAAGGAGTTCAACACCATCGCCGTCGACGACGGCATCGCGATGGGCCACGACGGCATGCTGTACTCGCTGCCCAGCCGCGACATCATCGCGGACTCGGTGGAGTACATGGTCAACGCGCACTGCGCCGACGCGATGGTGTGCATCTCCAACTGCGACAAGATCACGCCCGGGATGCTGATGGCGGCGATGCGCCTGAACATCCCGGTGGTGTTCGTCTCCGGCGGCCCGATGGAGGCCGGCAAGACCAAGCTGGCCAACCCGGTCACCAAGAAGCTCGAGTTCAAGAAGCTGGACCTGATCGACGCGATGGTCATCGCCGCCGACTCGAAGTACTCGGACGCCGAGGTGGCCGAGGTCGAGCGCTCGGCCTGCCCGACCTGCGGCTCGTGCTCGGGCATGTTCACGGCCAACTCGATGAACTGCCTGACCGAGGCGCTGGGCCTCTCGCTGCCGGGCAACGGCACCGTCGTGGCCACGCACGCCGACCGCGAGATGCTGTTCAGGCGCGCGGGCTCGCGCATCGTGGAGCTGACGAAGCAGTACTACGAGAAGGACGACGAGCGCGTGCTGCCGCGCTCGGTCGGCTTCAAGGCGTTCGAGAACGCGATGACGCTGGACATCGCGATGGGCGGTTCCACCAACACCATCCTGCACCTGCTGGCGATCGCCCGCGAGGCGGAGATCGAGTTCGGCATGACCGACATCGACCGCCTGTCGCGCGTGGTGCCGCAGCTGTGCAAGGTCGCGCCCAACACCAACAAGTACCACATCGAGGACGTGCACCGCGCCGGCGGCATCATGGCCATCCTCGGCGAGCTCGACCGCGCCGGCAAGCTGCACACCGATGTCCCCACCGTGCACGCGCCGACCATGAAGGACGCGCTGGCCCAATGGGACATCGTGCGCACGAACGACCCCGACGTGAAGCGCTTCTACATGGCCGGCCCGGCCGGCATCCCGACCCAGGTGGCGTTCAGCCAGGAGACGCGCTGGCCCTCGCTCGACCTGGATCGTGCCGAGGGCTGCATCCGCTCCTACGAGCACGCGTTCTCCAAGGAAGGCGGCCTGGCCGTGCTGACCGGCAACATCGCGCTCGACGGCTGCGTCGTCAAGACCGCGGGCGTGGACGACAGCATCCTGGTGTTCGAGGGCACGGCCCACGTCACCGAGTCGCAGGACGAGGCGGTCGAGAACATCCTGGCCGACAAGGTCCAGGCCGGCGACGTCGTCGTCGTGCGCTACGAAGGCCCGAAGGGCGGCCCGGGCATGCAGGAGATGCTCTACCCGACCAGCTACATCAAGTCCAAGGGCCTGGGCAAGGCCTGCGCGCTGCTGACCGACGGCCGCTTCTCGGGCGGCACCTCGGGCCTGTCCATCGGCCACTGTTCGCCGGAGGCGGCGGCCGGCGGCGCGATCGGCCTGGTGCGCAACGGCGACCGCATCCGCATCGACATCCCGCAACGCACGATAGCCGTGCTGGTGTCCGACGAGGAACTGGCGCGCCGCCGCGCCGAGCAGGACGCCAAGGGCTGGAAGCCCGCGCAGCCGCGCCCGCGCAAGGTGTCGGCCGCGCTCAAGGCCTACGCCAAGCTGGTGATGTCGGCCGACAAGGGCGCGGTGCGCGACCTGTCGCTGCTGGACGATTGACCGGCCCCGCCCGCGTCGTCAGCCCCCGGGGCAGCTGCGGCTGCCCTTTTCTTTGGACAATGCGCGCATGAAGACGCCCGCCCCGTCCGCCGCGATCCCGGACGACGACCCCCTGCCCGTGCCGCCGCCGCAGCCCGACATCGACCTGTGCTGCGGCAACGGCTGCGACCCGTGCATCTTCGACCTGCACGACATCGAGATGGACAAGTACCGCCAGGCCCTGCGCGCCTGGAAGCAGCGCCACCCCGACGCGCCCGCGGTCTGAAGCGATCCCCGCGCCGGGCGCGATTTGCACGATCGTGCATCATTGCGTTCTTGTTTGTGCACGATTAAGATCGCGACATGCAGCCGCCCATCCCGCTCGCGCGTCGTGACGTCATCGCCCAGCGCCTGGCCGGCGGTGCCGCCGTGGTCGCGGCCACGCTGGCGCTCGAGTTCGACGTCTCCGAGGACGCGATCCGGCGCGACCTGCGCGCGCTGGCCGCCGAGGGACGCTGCCGCCGCGTCTATGGCGGCGCGCTGCCCGTCACGCCCCACACGCAGCCAATGTTCGCCCGCATCGAGGAGGCGCGCGGCCGCAAGGAGGCGCTGGCGCGCAGGGCGGCCGAGGCCATCCTGCCCGGCGAACTGCTGTTCCTCGACGCCGGCAGCACCAACCTCGCGCTCACCGGCTTCCTGCCCGAGGACCGGGACCTGACGATCGCCACCAACGCCGTCGACATCGCCGGCGCCGTGCTGCGCCGGCCCGACCTGCGCCTGATCATGGTCGGCGGCAGCGTCGACACCACCGTCGGCGGTTGCGTCGACAGCGCCGCGGTGCAGGCGGTGGGCCAGCTCAACGTCGACCGCTGCTTCCTCGGCGCCTGCGCCGTGGACGCGGAGCGCGGCATCGGCGCGGTGCTGCACGCGGACGCCTTGTTCAAGCGCGCGTTGATGGCGGCGTCGCGGCACTGCGTGGTGCTCGCGCTGAACGCCAAGCTCGGCGCGCGCGCGCCGCACCGCAGCTGTGCGCTGGCCGACGTCGACCTTCTGGTGGTGGAACACGACGCCCCGCCCGCCCTGACCCGGCCTCTCGAAGCCGCCGGCGCCATGCTGGCCATGGCCGCGCCCGCGGACTGATTTTTTTCTCCTCCGATGACAACGCTTTCCACCATCGCTTCCGCGTCCGCCGACCGCCCCGGCGCCCGCCTGGCCACCCGCATCGCCTTCCTCGTCGCCGGCTTCGGCCTGGCCGCCTGGGCGCCGCTGATCCCGTTCGCGAAGGCGCGGCTGGGCGCCGACGACGGCCTGATGGGCGTGCTGCTGCTGTGCCTGGGCGGCGGCTCCGTCGCGGCCATGCTGCGCACCGGCCCGCTGTGCGCGCGCTACGGCTGCAGGCATGTCGTCGTCGCCAGCGGCGTGGTGCTGGCGCTGCTGCTGCCGCTGCTGGCGATCGCGGGTTCGCCGTGGACGCTGGGCGCCGTGCTGCTGGCGTTCGGCGGCGCGCTCGGCTCGCTGGACGTCGCGATGAACGTGCACGCCGTCGAGGTCGAGCGCGACGCGGGCGTGCCGCTGATGTCGGGCTTCCACGCGATGTTCAGCGTCGGCGGCTTCGCCGGCGCGGCGCTGGTCACCTTCCTGCTGTCGGCCGGCGTCGGCCCGCTCGCCTGCACGCTGCCGTGCCTGGCGGTGATGGTCGCGGCGATGCGCGTCGCGTCGCCGCGCCTGGTCGACACGGGCCGCGTCGCCGCCGGCCACGCGCTGGCCTGGCCGCGCGGCGGCTCCGTGCTGCTGCTGGCGGCGCTCGCGTCCGTGTGCTTCCTCGTCGAGGGCGCGATGCTGGACTGGAGCGCGCTGCTGCTGACCACACGCGCGCTCGCCGCGCCCGCGCAGGGCGGCCTGGGCTACGCGTTCTTCGCGGTGGCGATGACCGCCGGACGCTTCAGCGGCGACGCCATCACCGCGCGCATCGGCGACCGCGCCACGATGCGGGCCGGCGGCGCGCTGTCGGTGCTCGGCTTCGTCGTGCTGCTGGGCGGCGACCGCCTCGAGCTCGCGCTGGCCGGCTTCGCGCTGATCGGGCTGGGCGCGTCCAACATCGTGCCGGTGCTGTTCCGCCGCGCCGGCAACGTGCCCGGCACCTCGGCCGCGATGGCCGTGGCCGCGCTCACCACCGTCGGCTACGCGGGCCAGCTGATGGGGCCGGCGGCCGTCGGCTTCGTCTCGCACCTGGCCAGCCTGCCGGCGGCCTTCTGGCTGCTCGCGGCGCTGATGGCCGTGGTGCCGCTCAGCACGGGCAAGGCGCTCGGACGCTCCGCGCGCTGACGCCGCCGCGCGGACCTCGGCAACGGCTCACGCGCCCGCGAGGAAATCGGCCACGCGGCGCGCCGTCTCCTCGGGCCGCTCGCGCTGCGGCACGTGGCCCAGGCCCGCCAGCATCTCCATGCGCGCGGGCCCGCCGGCCAGCCGGGCGATCATCGCCGGGTGCACCGCGCTGCCGTACTCGTCGAGCTCGCCGTGCAGCGCCAGCGCGCGGCAGCGCACGGCCGGCAGCACGCCGGCGAGCGACCAGTCGGCGAACTCCGGCGCCAGCCAGGTGTCGACCCAGGCCGACAGCACCCAGGCCGCCTTGTCGCCGTGGTAGCGCGCGAGCCGTTCCAGCGCGCCCGGTTCGGCGAACGACGCGCGCGCGGCGCTGATCCCCGCCAGCGTCCGATCCTCGACGAAGGCCTGCGCCGCGATCGTGACCAGCGCCGTGCAGCGCTGCCCATGCCGCGCCGCGGCGTTGACCGCCATGCCGCCGCCCACGCTGTGGCCCAGCACGGCGAAGCGGTCGATGCCGAAATGGCGGCACACGAGCGGGAACCCGTCCGCCGCCTCCGCGGCGACGAAGTCGAACGACAGCCGGTCGCCGCGCGCGTCCGAGCGCCCGAAGCCCGCGCGGTCGTATGCGATCACGCGGCGGCCGGTCGCGCGCGCCAGCAGCGCCGGGAAGTCGCGCCAGATCTCGACGCAGCCCAGCGAGTCGTGCAGCAGCAGCAGCGGCGGCAGCGCGGCGCCCGCGTCCGCGGCGGGCCATTCGCGGGCGAACAGGCGGCCCTGGGCACGAGGGATCCAGTGGTCGGTGAAGCTCATGCCGGCATTGTCGACGCCCGCCAAAGGCGCCGCGCAGTCAGTCGAACAAGGCCTCGACGTCCTCGCTCCACCGGCGCGGCGACTTGGACCAGGCCTTGTCGACCGCCGCCTCGGGCAGGCCGCTGAGGCACCAGCCCTGGCGCCGCTCGAAGTCGAACGCGGCGTGCGGCTGGTCGTTGATCAGCAGCAGGGCTTTCAGGCCGTCGTCCGACCAGCCGATCTCCAGCGTCGAGGCCAGATCCGCGTCGGTGACGTCGGCGACGACGTAGACGAGCAGCGCGTCCTGCACCGGATTCCCGTCCTCGACGTCGGTGTCGACGGCGTAGAAGCAGCCCTTCTCGCCGTCGTCCTCGAACACGACGGCGTAGCGGCCGCCGGGCGAATCGGCGTCGACGACCAGCGGCCGGCCGACGTGCAGCGGCTGCCTGGCGGCGATGTTCAGCGCCATGCGCGGGTCCGCCTCGCGGTCTCAGCTCCGGGGGCGCTTCTTGCCGTCGCGGTGCTTGTGCAGGTGGCCCAGGCCCATCGCGTCGATGTTGCGGTCCTGGCGGTCGCGCTTGCGCTCGTCGTCGCGCTGCATGGCCTTGCGCTTGGTCCAGCCGCTGACGTCGGACCAGATCCACCAGACGGTGGCCAGCACGAACGGCAGCGCGAACTTCCACAGGTCGCCGGTGAACTCCCAGTTCCAGGCCGCCATCGGGCCGATGTCGAAGAGATTGCAGGCGACCAGGATGACACCGATCAGGACGAACAGCATGCGAGAACCCCTGTCCCGGCCGCCGGCGGACGCGCGCGCGGCCTCGCGGCGGCGGCGTCCGGAACGGGTGCGTCCGGGATCACGTTGAAAGGACGAATCGGCTCAATGTAGCAGCAACGTCGTCCCGCAACGCCGCCCGGACGGGTCCCGGAGGCCCTCCAGCGTCAATTGTTCTCGGCCAGCTGATCCAGGATCGCGGGATTCTCGAGCGTGCTGGTGTCCTGGGTGACCTTCTGGCCCTTGGCGATGTCGCGCAGCAGGCGCCGCATGATCTTGCCGGAGCGGGTCTTGGGCAGGTTGTCGCCGAAGCGGATGTCCTTGGGCTTGGCGATCGGGCCGATCTCCTTGCCGACCCAGTCGCGCAGCTGCTTGGCGATCTGCCTGGCCTCCTCGCCGGTGGGACGCGCGCGCTTGAGCACGACGAAGGCGCAGATGGCCTCGCCGGTGGTGTCGTCGGGGCGGCCGACGACCGCGGCCTCGGCCACCAGCTCGGTGCAGGACACCAGCGCCGACTCGATCTCCATCGTGCCCATGCGGTGGCCGGACACGTTGAGCACGTCGTCGATGCGGCCCGTGATCGTGAAGTAGCCCGTCTTCGCGTCGCGGATGGCGCCGTCGCCGGCCAGGTAGTAGCCCTTGAGCTCGGGCGGGTAATAGCTCTTCTTGAAGCGCTCGGGGTCGCCGAAGATGGTGCGGATCATGGCCGGCCACGGCTTCTTGACGACCAGGATGCCGCCGGTGCCGTTGGGCACGTCGTTGCCCATCTCGTCGACGATGGCCGCGGCGATGCCCGGGAACGGCAGCGTGCACGAGCCCGGCACCAGCGGCGTGGCGCCCGGCAGCGGCGTGATCATGTGGCCGCCGGTCTCGGTCTGCCAGAAGGTGTCGACGATGGGGCAGCGGCCGCCGCCCACGTGCCGGTGGTACCACTCCCAGGCCGCCGGGTTGATCGGCTCGCCCACCGAGCCCAGCACCTTCAGGCTGGACAGGTCGTAGGACTTCGGGTGCACCTTCTCGTTGGACTCCGCCGCCTTGATCAGCGAGCGGATGGCCGTCGGCGCCGTGTAGAACTTGCTGACCTTGTGGTCCTGGATCATCTTCCAGAAGCGGCCGGCGTCCGGGTACGTGGGCACGCCCTCGAACACGACCTCGGTGCCGCCGAGCGCCAGCGGGCCGTAGGTGATGTAGGTGTGGCCGGTGACCCAGCCGATGTCGGCGGTGCACCAGAAGACGTCGTCGGGCTTGAGGTCGAAGGTCCACTTCGTGGTCAGCGCCGCATGCAGCAGGTAGCCGCCGGTGCAGTGCTGCACGCCCTTGGGCTTGCCGGTGGAGCCGGAGGTGTAGAGCAGGAACAGCGGATGCTCCGCGCCGACCCACTCGGGCTCGCAGGTGTCGGCCGCCGCGGCGGCGAGCTCGTGCATCCAGCTGTCGCGCGGCGTCCAGGCGATCTTGCCGCCGGTGCGCTTGTAGACGATCACGTCCTTGACGGAGCCGCAGCCGCCCAGCGCGATCGCGTCGTCGACGATGGGCTTGAGCGCGATGGCCTT
>DASQCX010000456.1:0-3951 GCA_035634455.1 Burkholderiaceae bacterium | reverse complement strand
CGTCACGGGATGCCCCGCCAGCGCCCGCGCCAGGCGGGCGTCGTGGTCGGCACGGGACTCGAGCGTGCCCTGCCAGCGCGCCACGCCAGCGCGCAGCGCCGCGTCGTCGCCCGCCAGCTGCGTCAGCGACGCCAGCGCATCGCGCACCGTGCGCGCCTGGTCGTCGGGCTCGGCCAGCACGAGGTCGATGCCCAGCGCGGCGGCGTGGTCGTCGTCGAACAAGGTCTGCACCAGCTGCGCCAGCCGGGCGCGTGGCCACGGCCAGCGGCCCAGCGCGCGCAGGCTGGCGTCGTCGATGTCGACGATGACGATGTCGTCGCGCGGCTTGCTCACCGGCGCCAGCGCCATCGACTGGCGCACGTCGTCGAGCGCGAGTTCCAGCCGCGTCAGCGAGCCGATCGGCGCGACCACGATGTGCCAGGCGCCGGCCAGCCACAGCGCGACGGCCACCAGCGACAGGCGCAAGGTCGGATGCCAGCGCTGGATGCGTTCGAGCGCACGCCGCCCGATCGTGGCCGGGGCAGGCGGCCCGGCAGGGGCGCCGCCAGCGGTGCCGGACGGCCCGCGAGGGGCGGCCGGATCCCGGTCGGGCGCAGGCGTCACGCCGCGACTCGAGGAGATGATCAGTTCTGGACGAACTGCATCTGCGTGCCGGCCAGGTCGATGATGTCGCCGTGCTTCAGCGAGATCGCCTCCTCGCCGACGGGCTGGCCGTTGACGTTGGGACGGCGCGAGCCCTCGACATGCGACAGCACGTAGCCGCCCGGACGCTTGGTGACGGACGCCACCTGCACGCCGGGCTTGCCGACGGTGGTGACGACCTTGGTCAGCAGCACCTCGCGGCCGGCGGCGCCGCCGTTGAGCACCTTGATGGACGCCGGGCCGGCGGCCGCCGGCGCCGCCGCGGCGGCCGCGCCGGGCGCGGCGCCGACGGCGCCCGGCGCGCGGCCGAAGGCGCCCGGGCGCAGGATCATCGTCTTCTCGTAGTCCTCGGCCTCCTCGGCCAGGAACTTGATGCGGTACTTGCCGACCTCGACGACATCGTTGTTCGACAGCAGCTGCTTCTTGACCGCCTTGCCGTTGATGTAGGTGCCGTTGGTGCTGTTCAGGTCTTCGATGTAGACGTCCGACTGCGCCGCCGTGAGCACGGCGTGCTCGCCGCTGACGGCGAGGTTGTCGATCACGATGTCGTTGTACGGCCGGCGGCCGAGCGTAGTGCGCTCCTTCGTGATCTGGAATTCCTTGATCACGACGTTATCGAGCGAGACGACGAGTTTGCCCATTGAAAACCTCAGTTTCTCTCGCGGCGCATTTTGTCCGCTTGTCGGAAACGCCGCAGCGCTCTTTTAATTCATCGTCCGGTGGGTGAAGACCGGAATGTCAACGCCAGAACGACCACCACGCCTTGCCCGGGCCGGGATTCCCGGGCTTGGCGCGCGCCAGTATTACCGCAATATTATCGCGCCCGCCAGCGGCGTTCGCGGCCTGCACGAGCATCGCACCCGCTGTCGGGAGGCTGTCGTTGGTGCGCAACAGCTGCTCGATCTGCTCGTCGGAGAGCATGTCGGACAGGCCGTCGGAGCACATCAGCAGGATGTCGCCCGGCTCGACCGGATAATCGTGGATTTCCAGGTCGACCAGCTCGTCCACGCCCACCGCACGTGTAACGAGATTCTTGTGCATCGAATACGCCGCCTGCTCCGCGGTGATCAGGCCGGCGTCGATCTGCTCCTGCAGCAGCGAGTGGTCCCGCGTGAGCTGCTCGAGGTGGCCGTTGCGGAAGCGGTAGCCGCGCGAATCGCCGATGTGGCCCAGCCACAGGCGCGCGCCGCGATAGACGGCCACCACCAGCGTGGTACCCATGCCCGCGTACTCGGGGTGGGACATGGCGGCGTCGTAGACCTCGCGGTTGGCGCTGTCGACCGCGTCGAGCAGGGCCGACGTCATCGCCGCCTCGTCGGGCGCCGCGCCCAGCGTCTTGAGCCGCTGCCCCAGCTCGCCCCTGACGCGCTCGGAGGCCATGCCGCTGGCGACCTCGCCCGCGTTGTAGCCGCCCATGCCGTCGGCCAGCACCGCGATCCCCCCCGGCTCGTCGACCGCCACGGAGTCTTCGTTGTTGCGGCGCGCACGGCCGGTGTCGGTAACGCTGAAGAACTCAAGAATCATGAGGACGGCAGGGTGCGGCGAAGGCGCGAGGACGCGCGAGTCAGCTGGCGATTGTGCCCTGGAATGACGCGGAAGCCGTCAACTCATGCTGGGGATCGTCTCCCGACACGGTATCCGGCCACTCCGCCGCGGCGCTGCCGGGCTCGGCGGCGGCGCACTGCTGGCGCGCGAGGCGCAGCTCGAGGGCGACCTGGTGGGCGCTTTCCTGGCGCAGGCCCGGGCTCTTGGCCAGCAGCCGTGCGACGACGTCGTCCAACAGCGGCGGCAGTTCCGGACGCAGCTCGCGCACGCGCGGCGCCGACTGGTGCGCGATGCGCGCGAGCAGGTCGCCCATGGAATCGGATTCGAACGGGCGGCGGCCGGTCAGCAGCTCGAACAGCAGGATGCCCAGGGCGTACAGGTCGCACTGCGGCGTGGCGTCGGCGCCGGTGAGCTGCTCGGGCGCCATGTAGGCCGGCGTGCCCAGCATCAGCCCGCTGCGCGTGGCGGCGGTGTCGGCCACGCGGGCGGAGCCGAAGTCGGTGACCTTGACGGTGCCGGTGGTCGGGTCGAACAGGATGTTGGACGGCTTGATGTCGCGGTGGACGATGCCGGAGCGGTGCGCCAGGTCGAGCGCGAGCGCGACGCGCTGGCAGATGCCCACGACCACACCCTCGGGCAGCATGCGGCTGGCGCTGGCGTAGCGCGACATGTCGGTGCCGTGCACCCACTCCATCGCCAGCCAGCCGGTGGTCGCGTCCCCCTCGCCCGACACGCCGCCGGCGTGCACCGCGACGATGTACTCGTGCTTGAGCCGCGCCGCGGCCTCTGCCTCGCGCAGGAAGCGCTCGCGCCACAGCCCGCGGTCGGTGTCGCCGGCGCTGCCGATGCGCACCGTCTTGAGCGCGATCAGCTGGCCGGTGGCGCGCTCGGTGGCCTGGTAGATCGTCGCGCGGTCGCTGCGGGCGATGACGTGGCGCAGCGCGTAGTCGGTGACCTTGGGCATCTCGGCCGCGGAGCCGATCTGGGGCACCTGCAGGTGCGGCGCCGGGGACTCCGCGCCGGCGGCTTTCAGCCCGAACATGCGTTTCAAGCGGAACCACGCCGGCGGCGCCGCCGGGGGCGGTGGCGCGGGGCGAGGGAGCGAGGAACGGGGCATCCTGCAAGGTTGTCGACTGTCGGCGCGCGCGTCAACCCGGTGCCCTTCATAGCCGCGCTCAATGCGGCTTTCGTCACGCACCCGTCGGGCAGGCGCCGCGTCAGGCGCGGCCCTTCGCGCGCCGCTGCAGCAGCTTGCCGAGGATCACGACCAGGATCGCCCCGGCGATGCCCGCGGCCCGCACGACGCTTTCCGACGGCGCGCCCAGGCGCGGCGGGATGGCGGGGTCGGTGAGCATCATCTCGCCGGCCAGCCAGCCCAGCAGCGCGGCGCCGGCCACGATGATGACGGGGAAGCGCTCCATCACCTTCAGGACCAGCGTGCTGCCGAACACGATCAGCGGGATGCTGACCGCCAGGCCGATGACCAGCAGCGGCGTGTTGCCCTGCGCGGCCGCCGCGACGGCCAGCACGTTGTCCAGGCTCATCACGAGGTCGGCGACGAGGATGGTGCGCACCGCGGCCCCGACGCCGACGGGCTGCGCCTCGCGGTCGTGCTGTTCCTCCTCGTCCGACATCAGGTTGGCGCCGATCCACAGCAGCGCGACGCCGCCGGCCAGCTTCAGCCAGGGCAGTCCCAGCATCTTGACGGCGATCAGCGTCAGCACCACCCGCATGACGATCGCCGCGCCGCTGCCGAAGACGATG
>DASQCX010000455.1:0-3993 GCA_035634455.1 Burkholderiaceae bacterium | reverse complement strand
CGCGTCGCGATGCGCGAGCGCCTGGGCTACGGCCCGACGATCGAGCCCGGCTCGGTCTGGCTGCATGCCGTGTCGCTGGGCGAGACGCGCGCCGCCAGCGCGCTGGTCGACGCGCTGCGCCTGCGCCAGCCCGAGATGCGGCTGCTGCTCACGCACGGCACCGCCACCGGCCGCGAGGCGGGCCAGGCGCTGATGCGCAACGGCGACCGCCAGTCCTGGCTGCCGCTGGACACGCCCGGCGCCGTGCGCCGCTTCCTGCTGCGCACGCGGCCCGCCGTCGGCGTGCTGATGGAGACGGAGGTCTGGCCCAACCTGCTGCACGGCGCCGAGGCGCGCGGCGTGCCCATGGTGCTCGCCAACGCGCGGCTGTCGGCCAAAAGCGCGCGCCAGGGCGAACGCTTCGCGGCGCTGATGCGGCCCGCGGCCGAGGCCGTCGCCGACGTGCTCGCGCAGACCGAGGACGACGCCGGGCGCCTGCGCGCGGCGGGCGCGCGGCGGGTCGCGGTGTCGGGCAACCTGAAGTTCGACGTCCGGCCCTCGCCGGCGCTGCTGTCGCGCGGCAAGCGCTGGCACGCGGCGCTGGCCCGCCCGGTGCTGCTCGCCGCGATCACGCGCGAGGGCGAGGAGGCCGAGCTGATGCGCGAGTGGGGCGGCATCCGCGGCGGCAAGCCGTTCCTGATCGTGGTGCCGCGCCATCCGCAGCGCTTCGACGAGGTCGAGGCCCTGCTCGTGGCCGGCGGCCTGCGCGTCGCGCGCCGCAGCAGCTGGGGCGAGACGCCGCCCGATGCGGCGCTGAAGGTCGACGCCTGGCTGGGCGATTCGCTGGGCGAGATGCCCCAGTACTACGGCAGCGCCGACGTCGCGCTGCTGGGCGGCAGCTTCATGGCGCTCGGTGGCCACAACCTGATCGAGGCCGCGGCCTGCGGCTGTCCCATCGTGATGGGGCCGTCGACGTTCAACTTCGCCGAGGCCGCGAAGCAGGCCGTGCTCGCCGGCGCCGCCTGGCAGGAGCCCGACATGGCGCACGCGTTGCAGCGCGCGCTGGCGCTGATGGGCGGCACGGAGCAGGCGGTCGCCAGCGCGCACGCCCTCGCGTTCGCGTCCACGCACAAGGGCGCGGCCGACCGCATGGCCGACCGCGTCGTCCGGTTGTTGTAGTCGCCCGCCGACCGGCGGCGCAGGAGGCGCCATGACTCGCGAGAACGCGTCCACCGGCAAGGCCCCCGAGCCGCCCATGCCGAGCTTCGTGGTCCACCCGCTGACGCCCGCGCGCTGGGCCGACCTCGAGACGATCTTCGAGGCCCGCGGCTGCTCCGTCGCGCGCGGCTGCTGGTGCATGTACTACCGCGTCAGCGGCAAGGAGACGGGATTCACGCGGCCGGGCGACGCGCAGCGCGCGCGCAGCAAGGCGGCGCTGCAGGCGATGGCGGGCAGCGATCCGCCGCCGGGCCTGGTCGGCTACCGCGACGGCGTGCCCGTGGGCTGGATCTCGCTGGGCCCGCGCGCGGACTACGCCAAGCTCGCGCGCTCGCCGACGATGAAGACCGTCGACGACCGGCCCGTGTGGTCCGTCGTCTGCTTCGTCGTGCCGTCCGAGTACCGCCGGCAGGGCGTCGCGCGCGAGCTGCTGGCCGGCGCCGTTCGCTGGGCCCGCGAGCGCGGCGTGACGCTGCTCGAGGCCTATCCGGTGGACAAGGCGCACCCGTCGGCCAGCGACGCGCCGTGGTTCGGCTCGAAGACGCTGTTCGACCAGGCGGGCTTCGCGGAGGTCGCGCGCCGCAAGCCGGCGCGGCCGATCGTGCGCTTGCGGCTGGTCGACGAGTAGCGCGCCTCAGGCGCTCAACGCCGACTGGTGCTGCACGATCCAGCGCGCCAGCTCGGCGGCCGGCAGCGGCCCGCTGATCAGCTCGCCCTGCAGCAGGTCGCAGCCCTGGTCGACGAGGAAGCGGCGCTGCTCCTCGTTCTCGACGCCTTCGGCGACCACCGTCAGCGACAGGCCCTGCGCCATCTGCATGACGGCGCGCGCGATCGCCACCGAGCCGCGCTGGTGCGGCAGGTCGCGCACGAACGAGCGATCGATCTTCATCCCGTCGATCGGCAGCTCCTTGAGGTGCGCGAGCGACGAGTAGCCGGTGCCGAAGTCGTCGACGGAGACGCGCATGCCCAGGGCCTTGAGCTGCTGCAGCGTGCGCTTGACGTCGCCCAGGTCGTCCATGAGCATGCGCTCGGTCAGCTCGAGCTCCAGCCAGTGGCCCGGCACGCCTTCCTCGCGCAGCACCTGCGCCACCGCGTCGACGAAGCCGTTGGCGTGGAACTGCATGCTCGAGAGGTTGACCGCGACCGGCACGGCGATCAGCCCCTGCGCGCGCCACCGCAACGCCGCGCGCGCCGCGCTGCGCAGCACCCACTGGCCGATCGGCAGCATCACGCGCTGCTGCTCGGCCAGCGCGATGAAGGCGTCGGGGCGCAGCATGCCGCGCTCGGGATGCATCCAGCGGATCAGCGCTTCGATGCCGGCGAGCGCGCCGTCGCGGGCGCGCACCTGCGGCTGGAAATGCAGCACGAACTCCTCGCGCTGCAGCGCCTGCGTGAGCTGGCTCTCGAGCACCAGCGCGTCATAGGCGGCGCTGGCGACGGCCGGATCGAAGAACTGGCAGTTGGCGCGGCCGCGCGACTTGGCGATGTACATGGCCGTGTCGGCGTTCTTGATCAGCTCGGTGGGCGTGCCGCCGTCGTGCGGGAACATGGCGACGCCCACCGACGGCGTCACCGACAGGTCGCGCCCCTCCGCGTCGACCGGCAGTTCGATGGCGCGCAGCAGCTTGTGCGCGACCTGCGCGACGTCGTCGCGGCCGGCGTCGTCCAGCAGCACGATGAACTCGTCGCCGCCGAAGCGCGCGACGATGTCGTTGGCGCGCAGGCTGGCCGAGATGCGGGCGGCCACGGTCTGCAGCAGCTTGTCGCCGATCAGGTGGCCCAGCGAATCGTTGACGCGCTTGAAGTGGTCGAGGTCGACGAACAGCAGCGCCAGCGACTTGCCCGCCGCGCGCGCCAGCTCGATCTGCTGGCCCAGGCGCTCCATGAACGACATGCGGTTGGGCAGGCCGGTGAGCGCGTCGTGGTGCGCCAGGTGGTGGATGCGCGCCTGCGCCGCGTGGCGGTCGCGCAGGTCGCGCACCACCGACATGCGCAGCTTCTCGCCGCCGTACACCAGCGTGCGGCCGATCAGCTCCACCGGGATGCGGCGGCCGTCCTTGCGGATGACGGCGCTCTCGTAGCTGGCGTCCATCCCGCTCGCCAGCACCGCCTGCACGTGGGCGCGATGGTCGGACGCCACGAAATCGAGGGCGGGGCGGCCGCGCACCTCTTCCAGCGTGTAGCCCAGCATCTCGCACAGCGGCGGGTTGGCGTCGGTGACGATGCCGTCGCGGTGGAACGCGATGCCCTCGGCGCTGGCCTGCATGAACTTGGCCAGGCGCTCCTCGGATTCGCGCAGCGCCTGCGTGGCCAGCCGGTGGCCGGTGATGTCGGTGACGATGACGAACGCCCCGACCGGCCGGCCCTCGCGCGGCAGGTTGGGCAGGACGTTGACCTCGATCCAGCGCCGCGCGCCGTCGGGGGCCGCCAGCTCGCGCACGTAGGCGACCGCGCGGCTCTCGTTGACGACGGTGTCGATCGACGGCTTGACCTCGCGCGCCGCGGCCTCGCCGATGATCTCGGTGAAGGTGCGGCCGATGATGGAGGTCTCGGTCAGGCCGAAGGCGGCGGCGTAGGCCTTGTTGGCGAAGCGGCAGCCGTAGCCCAGCTCCTCCGAGTCGTAATAGGCGATCATCGCCTGCAAGCTGTTCGCGAGCAGTCGGAACGTCTCCAGGCTGCCGTCCCAGGCAGTGACTCCAGCATGATCGGCCATGCGCGATCATAGGCCGAGGGGGGTGGCCTCGTCTCCCCCGGATGGGCGGGGTGCGCCGGCGGGGAACCGCGGGCGGCGCGCGC
>DASQCX010000454.1:0-3521 GCA_035634455.1 Burkholderiaceae bacterium | reverse complement strand
CGCGCGATCGCCGCGCGCGTCGGGCGCCCGCTGCGCCGGCTCGCGGCCGACACGCCCGCGGCGCTGGCGGACGCCCTCGCGGCGGGCACCGCGCTCGGCGCCATCCTGTGGCTGGACGTCGACGCGCTGACCGAGGACGCCGACGCGCGCCAGCGCGAGGTCGTCGCGACCCGGCTCGCCGCACACCGCGCACCGCTCCTGCTGTCGGGCGCGCACCCGTGGCGACCGGCCGGCCTGCTGGCCGCGCGCGCCTATGCCGAGGTCGAGCTCGCCGCGCCCGACGCCCAGGCGCGCCGCGCCATGTGGCGGGCCGCCCTGCCCGACGCGAGCCCGCAGCGCCACGCCGACCTCGCGGCGCGCTACCGGATGTCGGCGCTGGAGGTGCAGGCCGTCGCGGGCGTCGCGCGGACGGCGGCGCGCCTGCGCGGCGACGACCGGCCGCTGCCGGTCGACGACATGCTGGACGAGGCCTGCGCCACCGTGTCGCGCAAGCACAGCGACCATTTCGCCGTCTTCGTGCAGCCGCGTCGCGGCGCCGTCGACCTCGTGCTGGCGCCCGACCTGCATGGGCAGGTGATGGAGATCGCGCGCTTCGTGCGCGCGTTGCCGCAGGTGTCGGAAACCTGGCGTTTCGGGCGCACGCAGACCGGCTGCGGCGGCCTCAAGGTGCTGTTCGCTGGCGAGTCGGGCACCGGCAAGACGCTGGCCGCGGAGGTGGTGGCCGGCGAGCTCGCGCTGCCGATGCTGCGCATCGACCTCTCGCGCATCGTGTCGAAATGGGTGGGCGAGACGGAGAAGAACCTCGAGGCCGCGTTCCGCGAAGCCGAGGACAGCCACGCGATCCTGTTCTTCGACGAGGCCGACGCGCTGTTCGGCAAGCGCGGCGAGATCGGCCGCGGTGTCGACCGCTACGCCAATCTCGAGGTGAGCTACCTGCTGCAGCGCCTGGAGGATCACCCTGGCCTGGTCATCCTGGCCAGCAACCTGCGCGACCAGATCGACGAGGCGTTCGTGCGGCGCTTCCACGCGATCCTGCACTTCCCGCGCCCCGCCGGCGAGGAGCGCGCCCGTCTCTGGCGGCTGGCGCTGCCCGAGCAGGCCCCGCTGGACGCCGACGTGGACCTCGCCGCCCTGGCCCGGCTGGACCTCACCGGCGCCGGCATCATGGGCACCGCGCGCACCGCGGCGCTGCTGGCGGCCGACGAGGGCGCGCCGGCGATCGGCATGCGGCACCTCGTCCACGCCGCGCGGCGCCAGTTCCAGCGCGAGGCACGGCTGCTCACCGGCAACGACCTCGGGCTCTACGCGAGCATGCTGCCGGGCAACTAAGGCGAGGCGGCACATGACGAGGCCTCCCGCGAAGATCCCGCTCGCGCGGCCCCGCGCGACGACCGCGGGCCTGCCGCCGCCGTCGCCCGACCTGCAGGCCGTGCCCGCCAGCGCGCGTCGCGTCCCCGAGCGCACGGGCCGCGGGCTCGACACGGCGGATGCCCAGCTCGATCGCGCACGTCGCCTGGCGCGCAGCGACCCGCAGGCGCGCTACGGCAACGCCGAGGTGGCGCGCGTCGCGTCGCAGCAGTCGCCCCCCCCGGCCGCGACGCGCGGCGTCGCGCCGCGCACGCTGCCCCAGGCCGGCACCATCGCTCGCGGCAAGGGCCACGGCAAGCCGTCCGCCCATCCCGGCGCCGCGCGCACCGCGGTCGAGGCCCGCGCCGCGAGCGACACGGCGAAGAAGGCGACGGACGACAAGGCCGACCGGAAGGCAGCGGACACCGCGCGCCCCGGCGCCACGGCCCCGGCGGGCGCGGGCCACCGGGCGAGCGCCGCCGTGGATGGCATGGGCCACGAGCGCGAGGACGCGGGCGCCGGCGAGGCGGCCGGCGGCCCGGCCGACGGCAGCGCGTCCGCGGGCGGCACCGCAGTCAGCTTCGGCGCGGCCGCCATCGCGACCCCGCGCCGCCCCGCGCTGGAAGGCACCGACGCGGTCAGGCTCGCGATCCCGCCGCTGGCCGACGCCCAGCGCGAACGCGTGCGGCTGCAGACCGGCCTCACCGTCGCCGAACACTACGCCCGCACGCAGGTGGCGCTCGATCGCCTGGCGAGCCGCGCCAGAAGCGAGCAGTTCGCGGTCGTCGCCCACATCGAGCTGGCCGAGTCGCAGGTGCGGCGCGACCTCGACAACGCGGCCGCCGGCATCGGCCCCGCAGTCGACGATGCCATCGAGCGCGTGCGGGGGGCCTGCGGCGCGGCGCGCGCGGGCATCTCGGACGCGTCGGCCAGGGCGCTGGCGACCATCGAGGCCTGCGCGGACAAGGCCGGTCGCGACGTCGACGCGACGGCGATGACGTCCAAGGACGCGGTCGACAAGGCGGTGCAGGCGTCGTCGCCGCAGGTGCGCGCGCTGCACGAGGAGACCATGGCGCCGCTGCGCGAGATGCTCGCGCGCCAGGGCAAGGCCTACGCCGATCTCGGCAAGGACAAGGGCGCCGGACTCGTCACCGCAGGTGCCAAGCTGGCCGCCGCGCTGGACAAGGAGGGCGGCCCGATCGGGCTCGCCCAGGCCGAGAAGCGACAAGGCGTGGCCGCTGAAAACATGAAGTCGGCCAGCGAGGAGTTCATCGCGGCGGGCCAGCGCGCCGAGCAGGACATCCTCGCGCAGGAGACGTCGCTGGGCCTGTCGTTCCTGATGTTCGTGAACCCCGTGGCGGTCAAGCTCGAGCACGTGGGCGGCGCGGACGGCAAGACGGTGGTCGACAAGGGCGGCGAGGTGCGGTTGCGCCTGACGAGCGACTACGAGCGCGCCAAGGACACCGTGGAGAGGACGGCCGCAGGCGCGCTGAAGGCGCTCGACGCGCTGGAGCACTCGGCCGTGCGGCAGCTGCGGGCGATGGGTCGCGGCCTCGAGGCGATGGCGGCGCAGCGCCGCGACCAGCTGAGCGCAGCCGTGCTCGACGGCCGCGCCGTCGCCGCCGAGGCCTGGGCACAGCAGATGAAGGGCGTCAACGAGCTGGTCGAGTCCGGCGAGATCGTGGACTGGCGGCGCCTCGAGCCGCGCCTGGCGGATGCGACGGCCGCGCTCGACGCGCTGTCCACGCGCCAGCGCCTGGACTTCGACGCTCAGGCGCGCAGCGGCTTCGACGAGGCGCGCACGGGCATGGACGGCGACCGCCGCAACCTCGACGACGCCGCCGACTCCTTCGTCAAGAGCGCGCAGGACGCGCGCCGCCAGACCGCGGCGATGCCCCGGATCGCCGAGGCCTTTGGCAAGCCCCTGCAAGGCACGGCGGGCGCCACCGCGAGCGTCGCGCTCGCCTTCCGCACCCGCACCGAGGAGAAGCTGGGCATGACGGTGGCGGAGACGCGCAAGCAGATGGCCGATCTGCTTGCCAAGACCGAGAGCTCGCTGGCCACGGAAGGCCTGGCGAAGTTCGGCAACCGCCTCGATGAGGAGGGCAATGCCATCAAGGCGAACGTCGGCAAGCTGCTGGAGGCGGTCGATCAGGAGGTGATGAGCAATCTCG